>JAEURX010000023.1 GCA_016788885.1 Nitrospira sp.
TTTGCGTAGTTCCATGCGTAGAGATCTAGGGCGACCCGAGGACCTGTTGAACGACGCACTCGACCATACGTTGTTGCCTGAGCAAGTGGGAGCAAGGTAGGCCCTTGGCGAGGCGCTGTCAAGTCCGTTCTGGTCGGGCTAGGGAGAGGCGGGACCTTCGCGCTCGTCGGAATCGGTGGCGGTCACACAGACGGTGACCTCCTGCTCCGATTGGTCACGCAGCGGAATCATGACGACTTGGGATACAGCCGCTCCGCCGGTCTTTCCAGACGCGGGGACGACCTTACCGATGACCGGGCCATCCCCGGCGTTGTAGTAAATGGTGGTATAGGCAAGGTTGGTCAAGGGTTTGCCGTCGGTGCCGGTCGTGGGTTCGGTGTAGGCGACGGTGATAGTCGAATGTGGCGGCTTCACGCGGACTTTCGTGGTGGTTCCGCATTTGGTCCAGGCGCTTGAGTAGGGGGGCGCGATGGTTCCTTCCAGAAAACTCGCCCCGCAGCCGGCCAGTGAGAGGAAGGCCGGGAGCAGACCCGCGATCAAAACCGTTCGGAGGCGAGTGGAGCGTAGAACCATATTCCTACTTTAGGCCAATTCAATAGGCTCCGCAAGCAGTAGGAGCCCATTCCGAGTGAGCATCTGGGATCATCGGTCATCAGGTGGCTTCTCATTGACTTGCCGTTTGAAAAGCCAAAACCCGCTATGGTACAGTTCTGATCTTTCAGTTGCCTCGCAGATTGCCTCTCTGGTCCCATCGTCTAGCTTGGCCTAGGACGGAGCCCTCTCAAGGCTCAGACACGGGTTCAAATCCCGTTGGGACCACCAACCATTCCCCTGATCTTCCGATAAGTTGGCGACCTTCCTGATTTCTGGCTCAGGAGTGGTTTGCCTCTCATAGGACAATCCATAGGATAAAACAGGCTTTGTATACGTAGTTTCTAGCTGCGCCCAGCGGGTGAGGGCCTGCCGGTCCCGAGGCCGTAGAGCTTTTTTTGTACGATCTCCTGGAACATGTGGTGATCCAGCGAGAGGTCCGCCTCCAAGCGTTTCAGCTTGGTGTTTTCTTGCGGAACTGCCGGAATTCTCGCAGTTCGCTGAGGCCCACCTCGCCCCAGACTTCCAGGACCGTCGTTTCACTCTCGGCCTGGCGCAAGGTGGCCGGTATCTGCTCTTTCGTATGCCCACGCCGTCGTGTCATCGTCGGGTCCTCCTTGGGGTGAAGAAGACCACGCCGCCGACCGTTTCCTCAAGTCACCTGTGGCCTACGTTTCGGATTTTCGGTCACTGGCTCCCAGGTCGGGGCATACCGCCGGATGACGGTACGTAGCGACGCATCGGCTGCTTCCGCGCGAGGAGGGTCCGGAGGTCGGACATGCAACGAAGGGCAGAGGCGACGGGCGAAGCTGAGCGGCATGCCGACGTGGCCCCCTTCTTTGATGCGAAGCGCAACGGTGTCGCCCGTTCCCATCATGCTGCGAGGGACCTCGACTTGCTCCGCCTGGAGGATGAGCTCGATGGGATCCTCGGCGGCCACAATTCCGACGAGTGGCACGAAGGAGAGCGACCCCAAGGACTGCAGGACGACTTCGACGACACCGGGAATTCTCCGCGCGCCGGATTCAAACCGAACGATGGCCAGACGCTTCCGTTTGAGCTGGTCGGCCAAGGCGTGCTGAGTCAATCCTAAGGACAAGCGGGCATGCGTGAATTCTTCAGGAGTCATGTATCCATCGGATACATTGTCGGCGCGGATCTGTCACGATGCGGTGTTGTGGTAGGCTGAGCGCATGGGGGCCGGCATCGTCGGGATCGACCAGGAGAAGGCCAGGCCCTATCCTTCATCGAACGAGTAGCGAGTGACGGCGCAGGCCAGTAGTTTGGCGCGGCTCTTTGCGCTTCTCTCTCACCGGCCTCGTGCGTTGAACGTCCATGCGTGATTCTCGAACCGCGCCGCAGTTGAGACATCGCAGGATGGTCAACTCGCCTTCCAGCCCCAAATATTGATCTCTGACCAGTAGTCCGGCACAGCGCACACAGGGCATGACGGCCTCCTTCATGACGAGAGGGGATAGTCTAGTGGCGCGGCGTTATCCAAAGTTGTGCCTGGTGTTACGAAATAGAAAACTCTTCATCGGAGGTCTGTCCCGTTCATGACCTCCTGATATGGCGGAGTGCGTGGTGTGTTCAGTAAGAAAGGGGTGCTTCAATTGACAGGAGGAAAAAGGCGGCTAAGGTAGGGATGGTTGTGCACGAGCACCATCCGGCATGACTCGCGAGGAGGCGACAAGCGAGAACAGGAGGACGATCACATGAAGGGACGATGGCTCATCGCATGTGCGGGCATTCTGGTCGGGCTTCACGGTGGCACGGCCTTCGCCGTGAATCCGGATAACGGTCCCGGATGCGGACTGGGGAAACTGGCCTGGTCTGATTACAAGACGCCGAAGAACATTGCGCCGCAGGTCATGATGGCGACCACTAATGCCACATTCGGTAGCCAGACGTTCGGGATCAGCTTTGGGACGTCCGGCTGCACCAACGACGGCAAGGTCATGGCTGGGCAGCAGACGAATCTGTTCGTTGCGAGCACCTTTGATACGCTGTCTGAAGATATGGCGCGGGGCGGCGGGGAGCATCTTGCGGCCTTGGCCACGTTACTGGGTATCCCGGCCGAGCAGCACCCGGCCTTTTTCGCCATGACGCAGCAACAATATCAGGTGCTGGTTCACGCCGGTGAGACGTCGTCCGTGGCGGTGGTCAAGGCGCTTCAGGATGCTGTGAGTGGCCGCGCAATGGTCGCCCAGATTCCCGATCGACCGTGATTGCCTGCTGATCTCTCCTTGTTTCCGCCTAGAGTGTCATAGTCCTGGTGGGCCTGACCTATGTCGTCAGGTCCGCCAGGGTGTTCTCCCTCACCCTGTCGGATTCGGCCCTGCCCCCTTGCGTTCTGTTCCTCGCGATTCTGTTCCGGAAACGTTCTCCGTGTCTCTTGTGAGGCGTTGGCTTGAAGCCTCTAGGCCGAGGGTAGGATAATGACGGCCCTGTGACGACACAGCCCTCACACAGACTGTTGCTGTTCGCAATTGGTGCCTTTGGCATTGGTCTGTATACCCTCGATTTGTATCTCCCGCTGGGAATCGGCAACGGAGTGCTCTATGGAGGACTCGTGGTGCTGTCCCTGGCGTTTCCGGATCGTACGACTCCGATTCTTGTCGCCAGCACCTGCTCGGTATTGGCTCTATCGGATGTGTTTCTGGGTGTCACCTTTCCCAATGTGCCGCTCTGGATGGGGCTGAGCAATCGTCTGTTCAGTCTGACGGCGATCTGGTTTCCGGTGATCTATGCGTTCCAGCGTCGAAAAATCGAGGAAGCGCTACGCAGCGCCCATGATGAACTGGAAGTGCGTGTGGGCGAACGGACGCGTGAATTGGCATTGGTGAACCAGGCGCTCGTCGAAGAGATCGGCGAACGCATGGAGACGGAGCGGTCCCTCCGAGAAAGCGAGTCCTCCTTGAAAGTGAGTCAGGAGGAGTTGCAGCACAGTCGAGAAGAACTCCGGGCGCTGGCCGGACAACTGTTGACGGCACAGGAGGGGGAGCGCCGCCGTATTGCGCGGGATTTGCATGACGATGTGAACCAACGGTTGGCCATGTTAGCCATGGACCTTCGGCGGATTGAGAAAGGGGAGGTGGGTGACCGGGCTGCCATTGAGGGACTGGTACGATCGATCACCCGTCGCCTGACCACGGTTTCGGATGATGTCCGCCAGATGGCCTACCGGTTCCATCCATCTATTCTGGACGACTTAGGGCTTGTCAAAGCGGTGCGCCGGCTGGTGGATGATTTTTCTGCAACGACCATGATTGAGGCGGTGTATGTCTATCATGATCCCGTGAGTCCGGTGCCGACCGAATTGGCCACTTGCGTGTACCGGATTGCGCAAGAAGGCTTAAATAACGTTGCCCGCCATGCGCAGGCCACGGAAGTGGAAGTCGAGTTGATCTGTGACGACGAGGTCATTACGCTTTCGATTCGAGACAACGGCGTTGGGTTTGACTCGCAGCAGGCGTCGCAGAGCCTGGGGCGGTTAGGGTTGCTAAGTATGAAAGAGCGGGTGCGATTAGTGCGAGGCACATTGACAGTGTCAACGGCCCCCGGCTGCGGCACCCATCTTGAAATCTGTGTCCCGCTTCCAGGTGGCGCGCATGCCTAAGCCGCGAGTACTGTTGGCCGACGACCATTCCTTGGTGCTGGAGGGGTTTCGTCGCATTCTCGATGACCAATGCGAGTTGGTGGGGATGGTTGAGGACGGCCGCGCATTGCTGGAAGTGGCAGCCCGAGTCCATCCTGACATCGTCATTCTTGACGTGTCGATGCCGTTGTTGAATGGCATCGATGCCGCCACGCAGCTGAAGAAGACACATCCCTCAATCAAAGTCATTTTTGTCACGATGCATGCCGACACCGACTATGTTCGGTCAGCATTTGAGGCTGGGGCCTCGGGGTATTTGTTAAAGCGATCGGCGGTCGATGAATTAGAGCACGCGATTCGGGCGGTGTGGGCCGGGCATACCTATATCACGCCCTTGATTGCCAAGGATTTGCTCGACGTGTTGCTCACCAGGGGACCAGGACCGGGGCGGCAGAAGACAGCTCTCACCTTTCGTCAGCGTGAAGTGCTGCAGTTGTTGGCTGAGGGGCGAACGGCCAAAGACATTGCCCTCCGGCTCAAGATTTCCACGCGGACCGTCGAGTTTCATAAGGCCCAGCTCATGGAGCACCTGAATCTCCATACGACGGCTGAATTGATTAAGTATGCGTTAACACACGGATTCATTGCTTCTTCGTAGCTCATTCTGATACTTGTCCAGGGCCATCGTCTCTTCCGCGACCTCGTAATCTTCTCTCCCAAACTATCGGGCTTTACGAGTTCCCTGCTCCGGCAGGGTGCACTACAACCAATCGGCGCGCTTCCAGCGCCATCGCAAGAGATTATCAGTGCATGCCAGACGACAAGGGACGTGGCCATGAGCCGGAGTGATTGTCTGATTGCCTTGTTCGGCCGCCCGGTGTGGTTACGCTGCAAGCTCTGCCAACGGGTGAATCCTGCTACGACGGAAGAGTCTTTCCGAGCGTGCTGGATGGAGGAGCGTGCGGCGATGGAACAGCACCACGTCAGTCCTGCAGATCTATGGTGGTTTCAGACGGTCTGTGAACATTGCCAGCGTCCGGGCAAGGAGTCGAATTCTCTCCGATAGTGTGATCTCGCCGCTCTCGCGAGAGTGCGTGTTAAGTACGAAAGTGCACTCGAGCGCCGGTCTCAGTTGGCGATTCGGTAATTTCACAACAGTGTGACGAAGCTGACCTCGACGACTCACCCTCGCGCAGAACTCCTCGCTATCGGGCCGAATCATTCGCGACAGGGAAGGTGTTTCCCGACGACGCGTGGACGTGTTAGTTCCCTAAGCGGGATGCGTCCGGCCGATTGCTGCAAGTCTCCGGTAGGCATTACCTGCCGGCCCACAGTTCCGAACGTCGGACGTTCATCAAGGTGCGGGCGTCACGGGCGTGCGAGACCCTAGAGAAGATCGCATCGCAGGATGTTCTGATGCTTCTCGAACATCTCCGGTTCACCACCGAGTGGGTGGTGTCTCGTGAGCAGCCCAAGGATGTGGATGCCCGTTTCGATCTCCAGGACTTTATTTCGCTGAATCATCTGGTCGAAGAGATGTATCAGCGCACTGCGGCGATCGAGAAATGTGAGGCCCAGGTAGGGGTTTCAGTATGGGCCTGGTTTTTGGCGAAGTGGTCCACGTCCTGTCAGGGCGTGCAATCGCAGTCGCTCCCTGCCGCAGCACGGGTGCTGTGTACGGCCGTGGTAGCCATATCTTGCCGGAACGAGGCATGCCGAAACCTCGAGAACGATCTTTCTTCCTCGCCGATGGTTCTGGTAGAAGTCTGACATGCTAAGTCTCATTGCATTGGGTGCCGTCGCCGGACTGATTCCCGTCTATCTCGGCATTCTCTCGGCCCTGTTTCTAGGAAAGGTGATGCCGCGCACCTGGGAGGGTGGGCTCATCGGGGTTGCCAACGGAGTATTGGTCTATCTCTTTTTCGATCTCATGCATGAAGCGACCGAGCAGACCGGCGCGCGCGATCCCGTCTCATGGTTGGTGTTTCTGGGGAGCCTCGGGATCAGCTTCGTCGGCTTGGTTGCGCTGGAGTCCAGCCAGGTGTTCGGGGCTCGTGCGGGAAGCCGGTGGTTGTCGCTCCCGACGATGATCGCGGTCGGGATGGGATTGCACAATCTCGGGGAAGGCCTGGCAATCGGCGCCAGTTACGCCAGCGGTGAATATACACTCAGCCTCCTGCTCGTTGCCGGGTTTGGCTTGCACAACGGGACCGAGGGATTCGGGATCGTCGGCGCGGCCGGGAAGCAGCCGATGTCGGGGCGGGATGTGTTGCTGTTGGGGCTGATCGCCGGCCTCCCGACCTGCGTCGGGACCTTTCTCAGTGGGCAGGGAGTGTCTTCTTATTTCTCCATCTGCTTTTATTCGCTGGCAGCCGGTTCGTTGTTGTACGTGGTGTTGTCGCTGACGGCGATGTCCTACACCGCGACGCGTCGGGTGCAGGTGGCCGCGGGCATGTTCGCGGGAATTGCGATCATGTATCTCACGGCCATGCTGCTCACGTTGGTCAGCGGCGTTCGCAGCTGACGAGGACGACGCTCCTTCCGGTCGGCCATTCAATTGACCCCGCGACAGTCGGTTGTGTATAAATCGGTTGTGTATAAAATGGCCTGATTCATTCATGGTCGATTGTTGTCGGGAGGCGTGCATCATGGCAGGACGGGAATTTCACGACGGTGCCAGCGATGGCTTAGAGGCACTGGAGCCTCTGGATCCCGAGAAAATCCACTCGTGTTCTGAATTACTCGAAGCGATGCGGAAGACCGCGTTCGGTGGCCGTCGCCTGGGCGAAGCCTACGAGACGCTTGCGGCAATGATCGACGATCCCGACTGCAAAGTCGTGTTGACGTTGTCCGGCGCCATGACGATCGCCAAGATGGGCAAAATCATCAGCACCATGATCGATCACGGAATGGTGCAGGCCATCGTGTCGACCGGCGCGCTGGTGGCGCATGGGTTGAGCGAGTCGGTCGGCAAGCTGCATTACCGGCATGAGCCCTCCCACAGTGACGAGGAATTGTTCCAGAAGGGCTACAATCGCGTGTATGACACGCTTGAGATGGAATCAAATCTCAACTATGTCGAGCACGTCGTATCCCAGACCTTGAAGCGTCTCAATACGGATCAGCCCCTGTCGTCGCACCTATTGACCCGCGAACTCGGCAAGACATTGGCGGAAGAGTTTGAGGGGGCCGGCATTCTCAAGAGCGCCTATCTGAAAAACGTCCCGGTCTATATCCCGGCCTTTACCGATTCCGAAATGGGGCTGGATGTCGGGACGTGGGCGATGGGCAAAAAAATCGATTTTACCCGCAGCCAAATCAAGGACGGGGGCGACGTCGCGGTTTTGCGCGCGCTGCACGAGGTCTACCCGGTCTTCAATCCGTACCTCGATCTCAATCACTACGCAGAAGAAATGTTGGGTTCGTCACGGCTCGGGATTTTCACCATCGGCGGCGGGGTTCCCAGAAATTGGGCGCAGCAGGTCGCTCCGTACATCGAGATCAGCAACACCCGCTTGGGACTCAACGTGCAACCGCCGCGGTTTCACTACGGTGTCAGGATCTGCCCTGAGCCTGACTATTGGGGCGGCTTGAGCGGCTGTACGTACCAGGAGGGCATTTCCTGGGGTAAGTTCGTGCCGCCGGCCGAAGGGGGTCGGTTTGCCGAGGTGCTCAGTGACGCGACCATGGTCTGGCCGCTGCTCATGGTGGGACTGCTGGAACGTCGTCGCGCGAAGAGTGCCGTGTCATGACCCGCGTAGGCACATGGATACGCAGGGGCGGCGCGTCATTGGCCCTGCTTCTGCTGATGGCCGGCGGGGTTTTGGCGGCCAGCTCGCCGGTGGTGGATAACCGGATGCGCGGCAAGATGGACGCCCCCCTGACCCTGATCGAGTATTCGGATTTCACCTGCGGGTACTGCCTCAAGTTTTTCAAAGAAACCTGGCCCAAGATTCAGGCGCGGTACGTCGAGACCGGCAAAGTGCGGTTCCTCTATAAAGACTATCCCCGCGCAGACCAGGGGCCCGGCGTGACAGCGGCTCTGGCGGCCCGCTGTGCGGGAGACCAGGGGACGTACTGGCCCATGCATGACCGCTTGTTTGCCGCCGACGGACGACTGGACGTGGATAGTTACTCCCAGCATGCCAAGGCCATCGGCCTCGACCAGGCGCAGTTCCGGCAATGCCTCCGCGATGCTCCACACATGAAAGCCATTTTTCAAGACCGGGACGAAGCCAACGCCTGGGGGTTTCATGGTACGCCCGGTTTTATTTTGATGCGGACGACGCAGCAGCCGACGGCCAAGAATCCGGCGCTCGCCATTCCGGGTGCCTTCCCGTTCGAAGCGTTCGAGGAGGAAATTGAGAAGCTCCTCGTATCGCAAGGAGAGAAGTCGAAGTAGGGCCTTGTCAGGCGCGAGCCCGCAGGGGGCTGTCTCGCGGCGAGAATGATCGTTTAGCCAGGAAAGAGGGAACTGCACTATGGGGTCGAAACAAGCCTTTTGGTCTGTGCCTGCCAAAGACGGGGAGCCGGATTTGTGGGTGTGCATGTCCTGTTTGAGTGAGGTGTTCTGCCGGAAGGTTCCCATGCCGGCCTGTCCGACCTGTCACGGGGTCTCGACCTATGAAGCGTTTGCCCTGTCGGCGGTGCAGGATTGGGGCACCGAAGAATTGATCGCAAAAGCAGTCACCGCTCAGCAGGCGGAAGAAGCTGCGAGTGCTGCGGCTGCTGCCACGCCCCCGGTGGAGTCAGTGCCGTAGCGAGTCCCCTCTCCTGGAGTTGGTCCGTTGGAAAATGGACGTCCCTTTCTAATCGGCGGCCGGTGGTCTCAGTCCACTACCGCTGTTCCTGTACGCAATCCCTACACCGGCGAGACGATTGCCCATGTCTGTCAGGCTGGTCCGGCTGAAGCGGAACTGGCCATGCAGTCTGCGGTCGACGGTGCGGCAGCCATGCGCCGGTTGTCGGGCTATGCGCGATCGACCCTGTTGCAGAAGGCTGCCCAATCCTTGCAGGTGCGTCAGGAAGAGTTCGCTCGTATGATGATGGCCGAGTCTGGCAAACCCGTCACCGATGCGCGGCGGGAGGTCGGGCGCGCCATTCAGACGTTTGCGATTGCCGCAGAGGAGGCCAAACGGATCGGCGGCGAGGTGGTGCCGCTCGATTGGTCGCCTGGCATGGAGACCTACTGGGGGGTGACCAGGCGGTTTCCGATCGGTCCGATCCTCGGCATTACGCCCTTCAATTTTCCCCTCAATCTCGTCGTCCACAAAGTGGCGCCCGCCCTGGCCGCGGGCAATTCCATTCTGATCAAACCGGCCCCTCAGACTCCGCTGACGTCGTTGTTGTTAGGCGACCTGCTGTTGCAGGCGGGCGTGCCTCCGGGAGGGCTCAATGTGCTGCCGTGCGACAACCAGGTTGCGGAACGGTTGGTGATCGATCCTCGATTCAAGTTGCTGAGTTTTACCGGAAGCGCACCCGTTGGATGGATGTTGAAGGCCAAGTGCGGCAAGAAGAAGGTGGTGTTGGAACTGGGCGGCAATGCGGCTGTGATCATTGAGCCGGATGCAGATCTGGACTATGCGGTGCATCGGTGTGTTACCGGCGGATTTACCTATGCCGGTCAAACCTGCATTTCAGTCCAGCGGATTTTCGTGCATGAGTCGGTGGCCGCGGCATTCACCGAGAGCCTGGTGGCTCGTGTCCAGGCATTGGCCAGTGGAGATCCGGGCGACGAGACCACGGTGGTGGGGCCGTTGATCGATGCGGGGGCGGCACAGCGGGTTGAGGGGTGGATAGGAGAGGCCGTCGCCCAGGGAGCGCGTCTGCTGGCCGGCGGGTCACGGGTGGGTTCGGTGGTGCGTCCGACGGTGTTGTCCCAGGTGACCGCGACGATGAAAGTGAGCTGCCAGGAGGTGTTCGGCCCGTTGGTGACGATCACACCGTATCGTGAGTTTGAGGCAGCATTGCGAGCAGTGAATGAGTCGGACTATGGGCTGCAGGCCGGCATTTTTACCAATAACATCGGGCGTATTTTCCAAGCCTTCGAGCAGTTGGAGGTCGGCGGGGTGCTGGTGAATGAAATTCCCACCTTCCGCGCTGACCACATGCCCTACGGCGGCGTCAAGGATTCCGGAATCGGCCGTGAAGGGCTCCGCTACGCGATCGAGGACATGACCGAGCCAAAATTATTGGTCATGAATCTTCGCCGACCGTGAAGGCGCAGGCCGAGCGACAAAAAAACCCGGTCGCCGTATTGCGGATGCGCGGCAAACTTGATACAACGATCGCGCGTATCGCCCCGTGATTGCGTGCGTGGCGTCAGGCTTTCGACAAGATTCGAACACTCAGCGCGGAGTGATTTCGACGCAGGATGGAGAGGGAGAGCGACATGGTACCCACACACATGTTTTTGACGAGGGGCGTCGGAGTGCACAAGGAAAAGTTGGCTGCGTTCGAGCAGGCCTTGCGGAGCGCCGGCGTGGCCTACTGTAACCTCGTCAGCGTCTCGTCGATTCTTCCCCCCAATTGCAAAATCCTTCCTCGGAAGCGTGGCGAGAAATTGCTCAATCCGGGTGAAATCACATTTTGTGTCATGGCCCGGTCCGAGACGAACGAACGGAACCGGCTAATCTCCGCCTCAATTGGTTTGGCGATTCCGACCGACCGCGATACCTACGGATATCTCTCCGAGCACCATGCGTACGGCGAAACGGATGAAGAATCGGGGGAATACACGGAAGACCTGGCGGCACAGATGCTCGCCACAACCCAGGGGATCGAGTTCGATCCTGATGTGGCGTGGAAAGAACGCGAGCAGGTGTTCAAGATGGGCGGCAAAATCGTCCGAACCCTCAACATCACGCAGTCCGCAGTCGGTCGGCCGAATCGATGGACCTGCGTCATCGCCTTGGCAGTGTTTATCCCCACGGAAAACATTCCCAAGAGTCTTCGGAACAAGGCCTAGCGTCTCCCATGTCGCTCCCGTCCGGGTGGCTTGGGCAAGCCGACAATTTTCTCGGGATCGACGAACCCTGGTGCCATCCTGATCGGGCCGGGGTCTACGTGCTGCCGGCTCCGTACGAACATACGTCGAGTTATATCCTCGGGTCTGACCGAGGCCCCTCCGCCATCATTGAAGCCTCCCAGCAAGTCGAACTGTTCGATGAAACGTTGCGCCAGGAACCCTATCGCGAATGGGGCGGTGTCGCGACGGCGGCAACGTTGAATCTCGACGGGCGTGTCGACGGACAAGCTGTGCAGGCCATTCAGGACTTTGTGCAGCCGCATGTGGGCAGAGGAAAGTTCCTCGTGACGTTGACCGGAGAACATACCGGCGCATTAGGTGCCATTCGTGCCCATGCGCAAAAGTATCCGGGGATGTGTGTGGTGCAGATCGATGCCCATGGCGACCTTCGGCAGGCCTACCAGGACAATCCCTACAGCCATGCCAGCGTGATGGCGCGCGTGGTTCAGGACGGGTTGCCGCTCGTGCAAGTCGGCATCCGGTCGATCAGTCCGGAGGAAATCGAGCTCATCGACAACACGCCTCGGATCAAGACCTTTTTTGCCGCGTCGATTTTGGATCCATCCGGGCCCTATGAAGGACGGGCTGCGCGCTGGATTCCTGAGGTGCTGACCGCGTGCACCGGCCCTGTGTACCTCACCTTCGATTGCGATGGGCTCGATGCCTCGCTTGTGCCGGCGTTGGGAACCCCTGAACCGGGCGGACTGGGGTGGTACGATACGCTCGCGTTGGTGACCGCGTTGGCGAATGGACCGGGGATTGTGGGGATGGACATCAGCGAGATCGCCCCGATCGAGGGATTCGTCGCTCCGCAATTCAGCATCGCCCGGTTGATCTACCGCATGTTGGGACGAATTCGTGCCGGCCGGCGTGTGCACTAGCAACTTCTTGACCATCGTGCAGTGGTGTTCCTGCCGCATTCAACTGGTGGTCCTACGGAGGACCGGCCGTCGTTCGAGCCATGGCTGCCCGGTGAGGTCGAGGACGGGGTTGCCGGCCTATGCGCATCAATAAATTTTTTACCGAGCAGGGACTGTGTTCGCGGAGAGAGGCTGATCGACTGATCGCCGAGGGACGTGTCACCATCAACGGAGTGGTGGCCAAGCTCGGGGATCAGGTGTTGCCGCAGGACCTCGTGGCGCGCGACGGTGTCGTGCTGCAGCGAGGGAATCGTTCCGTCTACATCAAATATCACAAACCTGTCGGGGTGACGACCACCACGGAATTGCACATTCCGCGAAATATCATCTCCGAGATCCGGCACCCTGAACGCATTTTTCCCATCGGCCGGCTCGATAAAGATTCGTCCGGTCTCATCCTGCTGACCAACGATGGCGATATTGTGAATGAGATCCTACGGGTCGAGCATGGGCATGAACGGGAATATCGAGTCGAAGTGGATCGGGAGTTCGATGAGACGTTTCTCGCCCGCATGGGCGAGGGCGTGGTCATTTTGGGTGCACGCACACGTCCCTGCACGACGACGCGCCTCGGGCCCCGCCGATTTCGGATCATCCTGACGGAAGGACGCAACCGTCAGATCCGGCGTATGTGCCAGGCGCTCGGGTATCGAGTCGTCTCGTTGCATCGTGTGCGCATCATGCACATCACCGTGGAGGGGCTGCATGCGGGGCAGTGGACAGATCTGAGTGCGGAGGAGCGTGAGCGACTCTTTCAGGCGCTTGGCCGATCGGACGAGTCGGCGCAGTAACCGGCGTGTGCCGTGCGTGTTCAGTCGGCGCGGAGGGCCGGGTTCGAGCCCTCGCCGGGCAGGCCAAGGGGTGCACCGGAATGCGTGGTCTCGCCGGGTCGAGCGGAGGGCAGCGGCGGTGCCGTCGGTGTCCGGCTAAGAAACAGATTTAACAACGCAATAAAGAAGCTCCCGCCCACGATCCAATAACTCGTGGATACAATGGTTTTGGTTCCTGCCTCGCGCATGTCTTTGGCGACATCCGCCACGGTTTCGAGCAGCCGATCCAGGGCTAGGCTCACTTGCATCACCTTCGGTCCGCCGTTGTCGGCGGCATGGATTTCGGCTTTGCGCCGGAGTTCCGCCGCTTCGGCCACCGATCCTGCCCGCCACTCCTGAGACAGCAGATCGACTGTTTTGCTGGCCACGTGGAAGTATTGGTCAAGGCTTTCGCGAACCGCTTGAATATCCTTTTCTTCGCTCCGTCCGCTTCTCGACACGCGCAGACCGGCTGCGGCGTATCGATCCACTGCATGCTGGATTCGCGCCCGTTGTGCCGGCAGGGATTCCGTGATCCGTTCGAAGGTGTTCTGGTTTTCCGCCTCCAACGATCGAATGATCGTGTTGCGATAGCGGATGACATCGGCGGAGATATGCGCGAGATCCGCCGCACCCAGCGTGTACTCGGTGTACATGATGCGGAGGTCCTGATCGATACGGCTGAGTGCCTGGCCGCTCACCCATCCCAATCCCGCGATCAGGATGCTGATGATCAGTTGATTGGTTCCGGGAAACGTGAACCTGAGGCGAGATGCCAGTGACACGAGCGTCCTCTTCGTCAACCGGAGGCGGTGATGAGCTTCAGGAACCCTTGCGCGTAGTCTAGCAGATCGTGTCCCAGGAAAGAAGTCGAGGTGGATTTCCTGGACGCGGCGGTCAGTCGAGCACGACACGCCGTTCGACCAACTGGCTGACTTCCGGGTCGTTGGAGACGAACACCACCGACCAGGGTTCCTCTTTGGAACACAGGCGGCGCAACAGCGTCAGTCGCAGTGCCGGCTCGATGTTGTGGAGGCTGCCGTTGAAGATCAAGAGTTGCGGCCGGGTGACGATCATGCGTGCCAGGAGAATGCGCAGGACCTGACTACGCGTCAGGTTGGAGCCGTTCCCGTGCACCAGCGTTTCCAAGCCCTGGGGGAACGCATCGATTTCCTCTTCGAGTTCCGTAAAGCGAAGCGCCCAGCTCAGATCTTCGAACTGAATTGACGGACGCTGGAGCGTCACATTTTCTTCCAGGGTACCGTCGAACAGGGTGGGATGGGAGTCCAGCATGAGACCGCGACAGCGATTCACATAGGTGAGGGAGACATCGCGAAGATCGATGTCATTGTAGCGGATGACCCCCTCGGTGGGATGGTACAGACCGGCAAGAAGCAGTGCGAGTGACGTCTTGCTCCGACTGGTGCCGGAAAGCACGCTGATCTTTTCCCCTGGCAGGACTTCCAGGCTGAAATGGTTGAAGAGCAGCTGTCCGTCCGGCGCGGCGAAGGAAACGTCTTTGCAGGTAAGGCGAACCCCATGCTCGCAGGGGTCGGGCAGCCACGAGGCGATCGGCCCGGACACCTCTTCTTTCGGCATGTCGAACAGCGTGGAGAGTTCCTGGAGCGAGGTGGCGACATAGATAGCCGCGTACATACGCCGAGCGACAGTGTCGAGGTTCAGCAGCAGGGTGCCGACAATGACTTCTGCAGCGACGAATTGGCCCAGGGTAATATCGCCGACCGACAGCAGCCAGCCGCCCAAGCCGATCATGCCGCTGTGCGCAAAGGCTTGAAACACTACCGTGCTCTGATACTGGGCGCCGCTCAGAATATCCGATCGCGTCTTTCGTGCCAGCACATAGGCTTGAACGAGGGTATCGGTTTTCTTGAGGAGGAGCGGCAAGCTGTCTGTGGATTTGAAATGGAGCCGGTTGATGCCGATGTCCTGCAGCCAGTGAAAGGTTTTGTAGTGTAGTTGCGAGACCCGTTGGGTAATCCGCAGCCCGCCACGCCCGAAAAACGTCAGCAGAAACGCACATCCGGTGATCAGCAGGATGTTGTAGCCGAGAAAATAGGGATGATACATGACCAGGATCGTCATGCCGATCATGCCCGAGACCGAGACATTGACGAAGTCGATCAACATCGCAACCAGCGCGCGCGGGAGCAATTCCGCCTCGATGAAGGTGTTGGTGTGTTCGGGGAGAAACACGTTCTCACGAAAACGCGGGAGGGCTTCGGTAAAGGCGATGGCCAGGCGAGTGTAGATGCGCTGCACCAGAACTTCCACCGCTCGTCCCTGCAGAACGCGGAATGTGCCCATGAGCAGCAGGGCTCCCAACATCGTCGCGACCAGCGTGACGATCATAATCGGTTGGATGGCGAAGGCGAAGGTGTTCACCAACTCTTGCACCGTGAGCGGCACGATGAGCGCGAAGAGGCCGATCGCGACCGCGTACGAGACGACGATGGCGAGAATGCGGCGTTCGAGTCCGATCAGGAGATTGAAGCGCGCGAGGATCGTCCACGCGGAGGGTGTTGAGATGGTCAGCTGGGAGGCGTTGTCATTCACGCGATGGCTCGTCTGGAGCGACTGTGGGCGCAGTGTGGGCGATTGCTCAATTGCTGTCAAGGCTGCGGGGGGACGCGGAGCGTGCTCGCGGGAGCGCCGATGGGGGCTGAATCGGCGCAGTGGCTCAATTCAGCATGATTCGCCGGTCGACGTGCGGCGTCAGGTTCGGATCGTTCGAGACGAAAATGACCGACCAGGGTTCTTCCTTGCTGCACAGGCGCCGAAGAATTGTCTCGCGCATGGCGGGGTGCATATTGTGGAGAATCCCTTCGAAGATAAGGAGTTGCGGGTGCCCCAGGATCGCCCGTGCCACCAGAATGCGCACGATATGCGTGGGGGCGAAGATTTTGCCGGCGGATCGTACATGGGTTTTCAGGCCGTGAGGGAGGGCATCGACTTCTTCTTCGAGTTCCGTAAAGCGCAGCGCCCACCGCACGTCGCTGTAGGGGATGTAGTCGCGCCCCAGCACGATGTTCTCCTCGAGCGTGCCCTCGAACAGCGAGAGTTGGGAGTCCAGGATGAATCCTCTGAACCGATTGACGGAGTCCAGGTTGAGGTGGCGCAGGTCGACGCCGTTGTAGCGGATGACGCCGGAGGTCGGGGTCTCAAGCCCGCCCAGGACTCGCGCCAGCGCCGTCTTCGCCATCGTCGTATCCGCGTAGATACCGATCTTTTCCCCCGGTGTGATTTCCAGATTGAAGTTTTCGAAGATCGCCGGACCCCCAGCTGGCGCAAACGTGAGGTCTTTGCTGGTGACGCGAATGCCGTGTACGGTCGGATCCGGCAGGGGAATGGACAGGGTCGCGGCGTCCTGGTCTTTCGGAAGTGAGAAGAGAAAGCCGAGTTCGGTCAATGCGGTGAGGAAGTAGTAGATGTGCCCCATCCGTTTGACGACCCCGTCGAAACTCGAAAGAATGCCGCTCACCACGACCTCGGCGGCGACAAATTGTCCCAACGTCAACTGGCCGATTCCCAGCAACCAGCCGGCGGTCGCGATGAGGCCGCTATGTGCGATGGCTTGCCACCCGAGAGAGCCCAGGTATTGCCGGATCAGAATGCCGAATCTGGTCTTCCGTACGTCCACGTACGTGTCCAGGAGCTGATCGGTCTTCTTGATCAGGAGCGCCTGGCTGTCCGTGGATTTGAGGTGAAGCAGGTTGTAGGCGATTTCCTGGAACCAATGCAGGGTGTCGTATTTGGCGTGAGAGAGGTCAAGGTCAGCCTTGAGCCCGCCGTGACTCATGAGAAAAAACACCACGTTGAACCCGAGCAGCAGGATCGCGTTATACAGCAGGAAATAGGGGTGATAGAACACCAGGATCGTCATACCGACCGCGCCGCCGACGATCACGTTGATCAGGTCGACCAACAGGACCGAGACGGCCCGCTGCATGAGAATGGTTTCCATGAAATAGTTCGCGAAGCGGGGCTTGAAGCCCTGATAGCGCAAGTGCGGGAGTTGCTGGGCCATGGCAATGGCGACCCGAGCAAAAATGCGGCGCTCCAGGACTTCCACCGCATAATATTGGAGGGCCCGGAAGGCCCCGACGAAGAGCAGGCCCGCCACCATGACCGCAGCCAGTGTGACAATGGTGATGGGCTGGAGCGCGAAGGCGAACGTGTTGACGAGTTCTTGGACGGTGAGGGGGACGATCAGTGAGAAGAGCCCGATCGCGATCGAATAGGAAACGATGAGGCCGAGGATCCGTCGTTCGAGGCGGAACAGGAGGCCCAGGTGGCCGACGACCGTTTGAAACATATTGCTTTGGTTGCCGGAATGATCCTGGGCCATCCTGGTACCCCTGCTGCGCCCATCAACCCGCCGGCCTTGCTGTGGCAATGGCCGGATGACGTGGGTGCCGGCGACCTGTCTGCGCAGGCCTACACTTGTTAAAACCTATCAGAGCGCACCGCAAAATACTACTATTTGGAGAAGCTCGCGCCGACCCGATAATTGACTGGCATGGCGGAAGGCTGGCTTCGCGCCCAGGAGCCGGTTGACCATTGATAGAGGGCGAGGGCCTTCTGGTAATCGGCCTTCGCGCGCACCAGTTGCATCTCTGAGTCGACCGAATTGCGTTCACGGAGATTGACGAAGAGCACGCTGGTGGCGCCCAGGCTGAAGCGAAAACGCTCGCCTTCCTCCAGGGTCTTGGCCATGCGGAGCGATTCCGCCGCCGCCGCCACCCGTTCCTTCGCCCGCTCGATCGCCGACAATGCATTGTCGACATCCACGACCACTTGCTGTTCCCGGTATTTTTGCACCAGCACCAGGCGGTCGGCCTGCGCCTGGGCTTCCATCACCTCGCCGCGGCTTCGGCGTTGGAGGATCGGGATGCGTAATTCTGCCCCGAACCGATAACCGAGTCCGAGTACGAACTTTTCAGGGGCGCGTGCCGGTGCCGCTTCCAGGTCGAGACTTGGCAGGAGATTGTTCTTGGCGAGTTCCAGATCGATATTGTTGACCTTGGCTTCGATGTCGACTTCGCGGATTTCGGGGCGATCGCTTTTCGCTTGCAGCTTATCAGCCTTAACGATATCGGCCGTCGGGAGAGCCGCGGGCGGGGGGAAATCCGGGACACGCTCGAGTTGCGGCGTCGTGGGTGTCTGGTTTTCCCAGAGGAACATCGACATCTTATATTGCTCCTGTTCCACGGCCCGCTGCGCGGCGATCGCGACTTCCCGGCGTCGTTGGACTTCCTGTCCCGCTTCAACCACATCAAGGGGCGCCACGGCTCCGGCCTTGGCTCTGCCTTCCACCTGCCGCAACCGTTCCTCGGCGACGCCGAGCGCCCGGCGTTGGACGTCCACAAACTTGGCAGCCGAAACCCAATCCCAGAACTGGGTTGCGGCGGCCAGGAAGAGATCCTGGCGGGTTTGTGAGATCTTCACTTCGGCACGGGGATCCGCCAGTTCCGAGCGCTGCAGTTCGGCATGTTCAGGATTGATCATCAGGCCTTTCAGCAAAGGCAGGAAGCCGCCAAGAATGACCTGCTGGTTGCCATTGCCAAAGGAGAGGTCCGGAATCTTGGCGTCCCCGATGGCCTGTCGAACGCCCGCACTCCCGCGGAATCCCCAAGGGGTTCGGGCTTCAACCAGGGTATCGTTAAATCCCACGCTTTGCGTTTTGGTGGTGCCCTTGTCGACAAACCGCTCGATTTCTGTATCGTTGACCAGAACGGGCTCGAACGCTCCCAGGGCCTTGAGCATTTTCCCACGTGCCGACGTTTTTTCAGTACCCGCCCCCTTCAGCAGAGGATGGGAGCGATCGATCCAAGCATGCACTTCGTTGAGCGAAAGCGGAATGGGCGGAAGGGCTTTGGACTTCGGAGTGTCCTCCGCCGCCGCACTCTTGTCCGGCAGCCCGCAGAGCGCACAGGCTGCAATGACCAGGATCCATGCATAGTTCTTCATGAAACGCACTCCTTTCTGAGATCACAAGACAAAGAATGAGCGACGAAGGATGTCAGCGCTCCGGCATGTGCCGGTGAGGCGGGACCGGTTACTTGGCCCCGCGACCGGCTTTCGGCAGGAGGGTATCGATCAGACTCGGGGGCCGTTCCTGGTAGTCGGGCGGAAAGAGATTGAATCGGCGCCAGAGCTCGTACCACAGCGGGACACGATTGAGAATAACCCATCCCATCGCTTTGGTGCCTTGGCGGACATGTTCTTGCGGAGGCCAGGGCCGTTCTTCAAGATCGGGGACGACCCAGAAGCGGAAATTGCCCTTGCCGTCGTCGACTTGGTCGATGACCTTGATCACCCCGTTGTACGTGCCGGCCATCATTTCCGGCCAGGCCGGCAGGGGAATGGCGGGAATCCCGTAGAACAGAATCTTGACCTTTCGGCCTACATTGAGCAACGGGGCGTCGATGCCGTCGGCCACCATTTCAATGGCCCTGTCCGTGCTATTGGGAGAAATTCTGACGAGTTTTTCTCCGGGCCGCACGGTTTCGCCTGCGCCGGCTTGTGCCATTTTGACTACGGTGCCGTCGATGGGCGAGAGAATGCGGCTGGCCACTCGTCGTTGATTGGCGTTGGAGAGACGCAGAGAAACATCCGCCACTTGATCGGCAGCCCGCGCTGCTTCTCCGATCGAGGCATCTCGGGCCGCTTCGGCGTCAAGAAGTCTCTGAAGCACTTCGGCGTTTACTTGTTCCCGCCCGAAACTCAAGGCTTTCATCCCCTGCTCGGCGGCGGCCAGGTTGGCTTGTGCAGCTTGCAAATCCGCTTTACTGGCGATGGCGGCTTGAATGGTGAGTTCTAATTCGCGCTGCGAGACCAGGCCCTGCTTCGCCAGTTGTTGATGCCGCTCCACATTGAGTTCAGCGGTGGCTACCGCGATCTTCGAGGCTTCGATTTTTTGCCGCGCCTCACGGACTTTGCTTTCGGCTTCAAGCACGCGTGCGCCTGCCGAGGGCACGGCCGCTTTGACGAGGTTTTGCATTTCCTTGATGCGTTTATCGAGCTGATCGGCGCGACTGAGGGCGGCTTTGCGCGTATCTTCCAGCGCCTGCTTGCGCTGTTCGAGCAGATTCAAGAGATCCGGGGCCATGAAATTCGGGTCGTAGTCGTCGAGTTCGAGAATCACGTCGCCCGCTTTGACCCGCACACCTTCGAAGATGTGCCACTTTCTGATGCGACCGGTAATCTGCGCCTCGATGTCTTGCGGGCGCTCAAAGGGGGTATAGGCGGAGAGTTGGCCCGTGACGGTGATGGTTTGAGTCCAGGGGACGAAAGCCACGATCAGCATGAAGAAGCCGACCAGGAGTATGGCCAGCCGGGAGGAAAATCGAAGCCGTTCGGGGATTTGGACCGCTTCCCAGGACTGGAGCTTGGTCGAGGTCGCCAAATCGTCGACGGCCATTTCGTCCAAGCCGGTGCGCTGGGTGACCAGAGAGCGAAATCGCGTCTTGAGCCCTTCACGAATACGCTGCACGTGACGTCTCCAGGGCACGGCCGATCATGAGGAAGCACTGCACTGCTCATATTAGTGGAAGACGAAGGAGTTGGTCAATTCAATGAGGGGTTCTCCCGCGGTTCAGCTTGACCCTCTGGCGTGAGAACGGCTATGGTTCGCCGCATCATTCTTTCCTTCAGCCAGAGGTGTGGGGTCCATGCCGAAGAAGACGAAAGCGAGTCGGGCGTTGGTCGGGGTCTTGGGCGGGAGCACATCGGACTTTCCCATCCTTGAAAAGGCCGTCGCTATGTTGAATGAGCTCGGGATTCCCAATGAGCTGCTCGTGGTGTCGGCTCACCGTACGCCCGATCGCCTCTTTGCGTATGCCGAGCAGGCGGTTGCGCGGGGGATTCAGGTCATCATCGCCGGTGCCGGGGGTGCCGCCCATCTGCCGGGGATGTTAGCGGCGAAAACTTCCTTGCCTGTCATCGGTGTGCCCATTCCGACTGAAAACCTTCGGGGATTGGATTCGCTGCTGTCCATCGTCCAAATGCCGCGAGGCATTCCGGTTGCCACGGTGGCGATCGGTGGGGCCGAAAACGCAGCGATCCTGGCTGCGCAGATCCTGGGGTTACAATCGGCGGCCATCAGACAGCGCGTCGAAGGGTTCCGCACGGCACAAACGCAACGCGTGCTCGACTCTCAAGACGACGCCCGGTTATCTCCACCCTTCGCGATGAAACGAAGCTCCCGGACGAGCCGTCGATCGTGAACCCACTCGTCATCGAGCCTGGCGCGACCTTGGGGGTGCTTGGAGGCGGGCAGCTGGGCGCCATGTTCGCCACCGCAGCTCGCCGGATGGGCTACGTGATTGCCGTGTGGGATCCCGATCCTGAGGCGCCGGCCCACCGGATTGCCGACTATTCCCTCGTTCGCCCCTTCACTGATGCCGACGCACGCGCAGAGTTCACCCAGCGCGTTCGCGCTGTGACGTATGAATGGGAAAATGTGCCGGCCGATCTCTGCGAACAGTTGGAGCGAGACCTGCCGGTTCGACCATCCAGCCGCGTCCTGCGAGTGATTCAGGACCGCATCGAGCAAAAGACGTTTTTGCGTTCTCACGGACTGGCGGTGCCGACATTTTTCGCCATTTCATCGCCGGATGAACTCGGTCGGCAGACCATGCCCCCTTATCCGCTGGTGTGTAAGACGGCCACTGCCGGGTATGACGGCAAGGGTCAATGGAAAATCCTTCGAGCAGAAGATTGTCCGGCGGTGCAGCAAGAGTTGGCCCGGAGCATGAGGCCGGGATCGCGCTGGATTCTCGAGGAGTGGCTTCCCTTTGAGCGCGAAGTGTCGGTGCTGGTCGTGCGGGGAGTGGATGGCGCGTCGCGGACCTATCCGGTCGTTGAAAATGTGCATGAAGGCGGGATTCTTCGCCAGACCACCGTTCCCGCGGATGTGACCGCGTCGGTGGCCGTGCAAGTCGCCACGATGGCAGAAGAAGCGGTACGGACTTTGGATGGTGTCGGGGTCTTTTGCGTGGAATTGTTTCTCATGTCCGATGGCCGCGTGCTCATCAATGAGGTTGCGCCACGCCCCCATAATTCCGGGCACTATTCGTTGGATGCCTGTACGGTGTCGCAATTCGAGCAACAGGTGCGGACGCTGTGCGGGTTGCCGCTCGGGGAAATTCGTCTGCTCAGTCCCGCCGTCATGCTGAACCTCATCGGTGACGAGGTTCGACTCGCCACTGCAGCCCCTGCTGCGCAAGAGTTGCTAGGTGAGCCGGGTGCAGTCGTCCATCTGTATGGAAAACGCGTGATTCGTCCAAAACGGAAAATGGGCCATGTGTCGTTCCTCGCCTCGACTCGAGCGGAAGCGCTGACGAAAGCTGCTTCCTTCCGTGCCAGACTTGCTTTGCCTTCCTGGTAGATCGCCCAACCTCTGAGTTCGCCGATCTGTTGGTGCGCTGATGTCCGTTTCTCTCCGTTCGCGTCGCAGGGCGTCGGGCGGTTGTCCGTTTTTGTGAGACGACCAGAGCCCACCGGCCGTTCATGGCCATCCCTGTTTTCGCTCTCCCTGTAATTGCGATGACTTGCCGAAATGGGAAGACGGTACGGGATTTGCTGCCTTATCGACCGGTCCCACACGCGTCGTATAAAGGCAGGTACTGCGGTGAGCGCGCCACGTTTCTCCGAACTCAATCACACCGGTCGGCATCCCACGTTGCGAGGGTTGAGCCGGTTGCTCTCCCATTCGCGAGTGCGCGTGATGTTTCTGCAAAGTCTCGTGGCCGGCATCCTGTCGTACGAACTCCTGGTCAGCAATGAGACGATCTATGGGCAGATCGTCAGCCGGATGGTGGCGCTTGGATTGATCCTGATCAGTGTCGGCATCATGTTGTTGCCGAAATCCGCATTAGAAAGCGCCTGGTTTCCCGGCGCCTTGATCAGCATCAATACGCTCCTGGTGACGGGGACCATCTATCTCTCAGGGAACGCCAGCTCGGAACTGTATCTCACGTATTTTCTTCTGCTCCTGATTGCCTCATCCGCGCCCTCGTTGAAACAACTGCTCGGCCTTTCAATCATCATCTGCGCCGGGTACGGCGTGCTGGTCTATGAGCATGCGATGCAATCAGGCACGCTCGAGGTCGGGCATCTTCTGGGCATTCCTGTCTTGCTGATCATGTCGGTGTTTTATGGATTGACACTTGAGACGGTGGCCGCCGAGCGGCGCCGCAATCGGCTGTTACGGGAAGATGTTGAAGAGTTGAAACAGTCTGAGCAGAACTTGGAAGAGCGACGGACCCACCTGGAGACGCGCGTGCAGGGACTGAAGCAGGGGTTGTCCCGCGCCAATCAGGAAATCCGTCAGGGGAAGGTTGAACGGACCGGGTTGGAGCGACAGCTGCGTGAGGCGCAAAAGTTCGAGGCCGTGGGACGTCTGGCCTCCAGGTTGGCGCATGAGTTCAATCAGATGTTAGCGGTGATCGGCGCGCAGACCGGGGCCATCGTCTCCAAATTGAAACCCGATGACCCGCTCCACGCGCCGGTGGACGCCATCTTCCGAAGCGGGGAACGCGCCGCAACCCTGACGGCGCAACTGCTCGCCTTGGGGATTCACGAAACGACCATTCGTGATACGTTATCGCTTGGCGAGGCGATCGCGTCGATGCGTGAAACGCTTGAGGGGTTGCTTCCCGGACGGATCGACGTGCGGGTGCCTGACGAATCTAAACCGGTATTGGTGGAGATCGGACACGATCGACTGGAGTATTTGCTGCTGCACCTGATTGCCAATGCCCGAGATGCGATGCCGAAGGGGGGGCGGGTGGACATTGCGGTGGAGGTGGTGTCCGGTGAATTGCTGCCAGCCGAGCAGTTGGAAAAGAATCCGCGCAAGCGCATGGCCAGGATCGCGGTGAGCGACAGCGGCGGGGGGATGAATTCGGACGTCCAGGCGCAGATGTTCGAGCCGTTTTTCTCGACGAAGGAAACCCACGCTGGGCTGGGGCTGACGTTGGTCTATGGGATCGTCCGTCAGTACGGAGGGACGGTGGAGGTGCAGAGTCAGCCGGGACAGGGCACGACCGTCCGGCTGTATCTTCCGCTCGTGGAGCGCAACGGCGTGGTGCGAGATACGCGGGTACGTCGCGAGGCGGTGTCCAAGGGGGCGGAGACGGTGTTGGTGGTGGAGGAAGACGAGATTGCCAGGAAGTTGGCCTTGTCGACGCTCCACTCGCATCGGTATCAGGTATTGGAGGCGGGGTCGGCCGTGGAAGCCTTGCTCGTCGCACAACAGCACAAAGGGCCGATCCATCTGACGGTCAGCCACCTAACACTCGCGGAGATCGGTGGGCGCGAGTTGGCCAAGCGACTGGTGTTGCAACATCCCGCCATGAAAGCGTTGTTCGTGTCCGGGTTTTCTGATGACACGATCGTGAGTCATCGGGTGAATAAGAAGTATTTTTTGCAGCAACCCTACCGTCAGCATGATTTGGCAGAAAAGGTTCGCGAATTGTTGGATGCGTGAGCCGCCGACTACGTTCTCTGGCGACCGCTAGTCCCGCCACGATCGGGAACGGGTGGGCGCAAAAAACCGCACCTCGGGTCGTTTGAAGAAGCCGATCAACAGCATGCCCACGACGAATCCGCCGATGTGCGCGAAGAACGCCACACCACCTCCCTGCGACCCAAGGTTCGCGCCACCGCTCAACACCTGCATCACGAACCAAAATCCCAAGACAAGGCCGGCCGGGACGTAGGTCGTTCCCACAACCGGCGCCAACAGCAACACGCGGGCATGCGGGAAGAGCAGCAGATAGGCGCCGAGGACTCCCGATATCGCCCCGCTTGCGCCGACCATCGGAACCGTGGATGTCGGGTCGGTTAACGCATGGCTCAATGCTGCCAGGATGCCGCATCCCACATAAAAGACGATAAAGCGCCCATGGCCCATGACGTCTTCGATGTTGTTCCCGAAGACCCAGAGATACAACATATTGCCGATCAGATGCATCCAGCTACCGTGGAGAAACATGCTGGTGAGAATAGTGGCGTACGACGGAATCGCGACGATCTCCGGGGGGAGCGCCGCCTGACCGAACACGATGGAGGGAATGGCGCCGAACCGGTAGACGAAGGTTTCGCCGGTGGCCGGACTCAGGGAGCTTTGGTAGAGAAAGACGAGGGAGCAGGCGACGATGAACGCGACGGTGACGACCGGCGTTCGCTCGGTCGGGTTATCGTCACTGAGCGGCAGCATCGCGATCTGATGAAGTGAGGACCATCATAGCGCCGGACGCGGGAGCCGGGGGGTTGACGGCAGTGACCCGTCGGCCTGCAATGGGATGGAGAAGCCTGCCGCATGCGTATGGCCTCCACCGCCGAAGGACGCGGCAATGGCGCCCACGTCGGTCCCGTCTTCGCGTGACCGCATGCTGTAGTAGCGTCGTCCGTTGCGGTCATGCCAGATCAGGCAGAACGGGTGGTTGGCGGATAGGCGTTCGCCGATTTGACTGGTCAAGGCGGCGCTTTGCACGGCTGGAATGGTCACGCCTTCAAACTGCACCAGCGTCGCATGGGACGCGAGCTTCGTGACGAGTTCGTTTTCGTATCGAAGGATGGCCCGGCCTTCCCGCTCAAGTTCCGTTTGCTCGAAACCGGTCCACAGTTGAAAGTCGAACGGATAGGACGCGAGCGCAGCGCTGACTTCCCGGCTATGCGGGAGTGCCCAGTTCCAGAGATCCTTGTCTTGGATGTAGCGCAGCAGCCAGGGGGCCGGTTCATCATACGCCCATTCCCAGGCCAGGACTGCGCCGGATTTGTTTAAATCAAAGTAGGCATAGGGGAGGTCTGCCAGCGTCTGTTTGGCGGTAATGTGATGGTCCAGCACGACCAGGCTGGCTGCATCCTTGGCCATCGCCTCAAGCGTCGGTCTGGCGTAACTGAAATCCACAATGACGACGTGGTGCCCGGCGAGGTTGGTCGGCGGAGCTTCGCCATGCTTGACGGGGCGATACTCAGCCTTGGGGTATCGACGCCAGATGGCCCAAGCAGCGCCGAACCCATCCGCACATTCCGCGTGATACAGGATCAGGGTGGGAGCAGAGGCGGATAGACTGCGCATGGTGGCTGCACTCATAAGCCCTCCACCATACCATGTCCCTTGTGGAGACTAAAGGGCTATCACGCCTGGTCGGGACTCTAGGCGGCGTCACCGGCCGGTCTTGCGGGGATGGTCGTCACGCCGTCACGGGCAAGTGGTTGAGGTGGTTGATCAGCTGCCGGAGGCGCCCCGCATTGCGGCGATTGAACGAAAACGTCAGCCGTGCCAACTCCTTCAATCCCGGTTCATCCATTTCCTCCGGGAGCGAGGTCCGTTGCTCGAACGTCCCTTCCGTCAGCATGTCTTTGAACTGCTGCTGCAAGTCCCCGACTTGCACATCGGTGAGCGGGGTCTTCAAGCGGATGGCCAACTGTCGTCCCACGAACCGGAGCGAATGATACCGCCGGTAAAATGTGCGAATCTCCGTCACGGCGTCTTCCACATTATCGACGATGGTGAACAGCGAGAGGTCTTCGGGATTGATGAGGTGCCGTTTCAACAGTTGCTCGGTGATGAAGGAGTTCCAGTGATTCCAATAATCGCAGCCCGGGGCCTGAAGGCACACGATCGGTTTCGGGTCGCTCTTGCCGGTTTGCACGAGGGTCATGATCTCGAAGCCCTCGTCATGCGTGCCGAACCCTCCGGGAAAGAGGGCAATCGCGTGCGACTCTTTCTGGAACATCAGTTTGCGGGTGAAAAAATATTTGAAGGTGACCAGTTTGGGATCATCGGCAATGACCGCATTGGCGCCCTGCTCAAAGGGCAGCATGATGTTCACGCCGAAACTGTGTTCGCGACCGGCTCCTTCCTGTGACGCTCGCATGATCCCGTCGGCGCCGCCGGTGATGGTCATATAGCCCTCTTCCACCATGCGGCGGGCGAACTGAAACGCCAGTTGGTAGTTGGGATCGTCGGCGGGGGTACGGGCCGAACCGAACACACTGATTTTGAGACGTTGTCGATAGCCCTGGAAGACTCTGAACGCGTGGCGGAGCTCTTTGAGCGCGCGATTGACGATCTTCAAATCCAGGACATCCAACTGCGAGTCCGATAACCGGATCACGCCGGCCAAAATTTCCTTCATCAGGGCCGCCTGGATATCATCGTCCGGGCGATCGAGCAGGGCCGTGATTTGCGTGAGCATTTCGTCTTTGGTCGGAGCCGGTTTGGAACGGGCGGTGGGGGTCTTCATGGATAGTCACCTACAGCACGGTAAACTCCGGACGTGCATCGCCGGAGTACGAAATCATAACAAGCCACGTCGCATGACGCAAAATATTCATCGAAGGCGGGTTAGGGGAGGTCTGTGGCCCGCGGAAGATTCTGCAGCACCCAGGCGCGAATTTTCGACTCGTCGGAAGCGGGGAGAGACGCGAACTGGATGTCGACTCCGGGATACGTGCCGATCATGCCCCGGTCTTCATGGAATTCCGGTTCATAACTGCTGTTGAGGATGGTGCCGCGTACGGAGAAGCTCACATCCGTTCCCGGAAGCATAAAAGAGAGCACGATCGTCGTGCCGGGCAGCAACAGGGTGCGGCTTTCGATAAACGCCCCCACGTGGCTGAGCTGGCGGATGGTGGCGGTGTGTTTCGCGCCTTCTCCCTCGCCGTTCGTGACACGAACGGTTGCGGGGAGGCAGGTGTCGCACCGCTTGGGCGCCAACGCGAGATCCCGTGCCGTCAGAATGCCGACCGGTTGCCCCTGCTTGGTCACGATGAGGAGCGACGCGCCGGTGGAGGCCATCATGTTGGTGGCATCATCGAGAATTTGGTCGCATTCGACGGAGTGCACCGGTTTAGACATGATCGATCGCACGGCCACATCGTGCGGTTCCAGGCCCTGGGCGACGACCTTTTTCACGATATCGCCCGAGGTCATGATGCCGAAGGTGGCCTCGCCGTCCTTGATCAACAGGCAGGGCATCTGCTCCCGATCGAGGAGCAGGGCGGCTTCGCTGACAGAGACATCCCCCGGAATTTGTACGACGCCGGGTGTCATCATGTGGGCCACCATAGGGGTTGTCGAACGAGTCGGTTTGTCGCGGAGCATGGAGCCGGTTTTGGTCATGTTGTAAGCCTATTTCTCGCCGTGAGAGGGGCTAACGGTGCGGCCCGGCGACCACCACGTCGAAAGAAAGTATATCAGATGGATCCGCCGGACCCGTTTCCCCATCTTCCCTTGTCAACCAAGAGGTTAGGCGCTTAGACTGCACAGAAACTATAGTCACTATGGTTGCTTCAAAATATGCCAAATGTGAGCTGATGAAAAGCGAATTCACACAACGTGCGAATCGCCTTCCTGCGCATGGTCTGGGGCTGTCCGTGGACGTGTATTCTCCTGATCTGATGCATCTGGTTCAGTCGCTTCGGGACACGCAGCTGGAGCCGGGATATCTGGAAGTGTTCAAAGCGACGACATCGGCCCTGCAGTGGGTGCGGCAACAATTGCCTGACATCAAGCTTCCCTACCATGGGGAAGGCTTATGGACGACGCAACCGGATTTCCCGCTCAGTAGTTCCGGCCGACAGGGCGTGGCGGAAGCCTGTGCGCAAATTGTGGCCTTGCACAGCGCCTGGCTGAATCATGAATGTGCGACGAAGCAGATGGCGGGCTACGCCTTTGGTACCTATCTGCCGCCGTTGTATACGGAGTTGTCCGCCAGAATGACAGCTGAAAACGTCGCGTATCTTCAACGCCGAGTCGATGCGCATGCGTGCAGGCATGGAATCGACCCAGCGCTGGTCCTCTTGGAAATGCCGCCTCTGACGTATTTTGGCTGTGGCGAGCTTGCGATACCTGAGTTTTTTCGACTGGTGACCGATCAGGCAGCCTGTGGCCTCGTGTTGGATATCGGACATCTATGGACCGTGTATCGGTATACGGGGAGCTGGCAACGACAGCGGTTGGAAGATTTCGCCGCCCAGTTTCTGGAGGCGTTTCCCATGGAACGGGTCGTCGAAATCCATGTCGCAGGACTGGCTGAATTTGCGAACCCTTCCGCCGGGGCAATAGACGGGGATGCACAGCCGCTGCCTTACTGGATCGATGCGCACGGGACGCCAATTCCAGGTGTCTTGTTCGACCTATTGGCGCAGGTCCTGTCTCATCCCGGGCTGACATCCTTGAAAGGCGTCGCACTCGAGGTCGATACGAAGCCGATTGGGATGATCGTTGAAGAGTTCCGGCAATTTCGCGACCGGTTTGGATCAACGGTTCATCAGATGGTGCACCGCGGTCACCTTGGACCTCTGCCAGGGCAGCAGCGACCGATCCAGCCTTCGGCTGAGGACATGCCTCATCTGACCCAGGAAGAACAAGGGGCGCTGCAACAGCAGTATCGCACCTATGTGCAACTCGTCACGACGCCCGATGCTCCGTGTTCCGATGTGTCGTTATTGGGCGGATCGTTGGATGATCTCCACCGGTATCGCGACAGTTATCTGCCGCATGAACTCGTCCATTGGGGCGGCAATTTGCCGGATATGTTTCCGGCAACCTGCGGTGCCTTGTCCAAGGCCGATGTCCCTTTGGAGCGATTTGTGCCGTTCTGGTTCAGCCGGCCAAGACCCGAGCAGGAGGACTATGATTTCTTCCTGCTGAAGATCGATCGATTCGTGGAGTTTGCGACGCAGGTGTGCCCGACGACCGCCAACACGGTCAGAGCTGAGGCCGAAGAATTACGGATCGCCTATCGCGCGGCGAACGAACCGGTCGGGTCGGTTCAGGTGCGCGCATGAGCTTCTGGACGACACTGCCACAGCCTATTTTGGGATTGGCTCCCATGGACGGGGTGACGGATGCCGCCTTCCGTCGCGTGGTGGCCTCTCAGGGCCGGCCCGATATCACCTTTACCGAGTTCACCAATGTTAATGAAATCTGCCGCGGACCGGACCATCTGCTGTCTTCATTGATTTACAGCGAAGCCGAGCGGCCCATTGTGGCCCAACTGTACGGCAAGGATCCGGAACAATTTTATCGTGCGGCGCAGGTGGTCTGCGAGCTGGGGTTTGACGGCCTCGATATCAATATGGGCTGCCCGTCGAAGAGTGTGGCCGCCTCCGGTTCAGGGGCCGCACTCATCAAGACGCCGGATCTGGCCCATGCCATCCTGCGGGCCGCGAAGCAGGGATTGGAGGATTGGGCCGCCGGGCAGTCGATCCACACCCAGGGCTTTAAACCGTCCCGCATCGAATTCGTTCACGAGCTGAATTATCGGCGTTCCGGCTCTCCCGTCGTGCCGCGCCGGCTGCTTCCGCTCTCCGTGAAGACACGGCTGGGGTTCGATTGCATAGTGGTCGGGCGATGGGTAGAACATTTGCTGGAAATGCGTCCGGCAGCGATCACGGTGCACGGCCGGACGTTGCAACAGATGTATCGCGGCGCCGCCGATTGGACGGCCATTGCGGAGGCGGCCAAGCTCGCCCGCGGCACAGAGACATTGATCTTAGGCAACGGCGATCTCAATACCTTAGTCGATGCCGTGCGACGAGCAACTGAGAGCCGAGTGCAAGGCGTGCTGGTCGGCCGTGGGACCCTCGGCGCGCCATGGTTCTTTCGTGAAAAGGAACAGGCCCGCAGTGCGTTCATCGAGCGGCTCGATCTATCGGCCCTTCCGGCCACCATGTGGGAGCCGCCGGTCTCGTTGCGTCACCGCATGCAGGTCATGCTCGATCATGCGCGGCAGTATGAGGCCATCGCCGGGTTAGAATGCTTCCGTTCGATCCGGAAACATCTGGGATGGTACTGCAAAGGCTTTCCTCATGCGGCGGCCATGCGTGGCAAAATGTTCGGAGTTTCGAACGTGGAGGATGTCGAACGCATCGTCGCGGAGTTTTGCCAGGACCTCATGCTGGAAGAAGTTGCCGCACCCGACCAGGCTCCATCGGAAATTCCGCTGCCTCACTCCTGTGCATCCTGACCTATGCGATTGATTCTCGCCTCCACCTCGCCGCGACGGCACGAATTATTGACGCTTCTGGGACTGCCCTTCGAGGTCGTCGCCCCGCCCTTCGTCGAACAGATACGGCCGCACCTGTCTGCCGAGGAGCAGGCCGTGGAATTCGCCGCAGGCAAGGCCAAGTCCTGTCTTTCCTCTCATCCTGATGCGCTCATCCTTGGAAGCGACACTCTCATTCATTTGGGCGCTGAGGTGTTGGGAAAGCCGGTCGATTTGGCCGACGCCGAGGTGATGCTCCGTCGCCTGGCCGGACAGAAGCACCGGATTGTGACCGCTGTGGCGCTGGCAGGACCTGAGCCTGAGCGGTGCGACGTACGGCTGGCAGAGGTGCTGGTAACCATGAAATCTCTGAACGAAGCCGCGTTGGCCGGCTATTTGCGAACCGGCGAGAGCCTTGGCAAAGCCGGCGCCTATTCCATTCAGGGGGGCGGGGCAGCCTTCATCGAGCGGATTGAGGGCGATTTCACCGCGGCCGTGGGGTTGCCGTTGCGTCTCGTCGTGGAGATGTTGCAGCAACAAGGCCTGTCTTGCCCCGTGGACATCGAGCAGCTCTACGCCGGCCGACCCTATCCCAACTGGGACCGCTTTCGTGTCTAGCCGAGGCTCATCGTCGAGCCATATTCCGATGTGCGCCAGATTGAAATGGTCTTC
>JAEURX010000024.1 GCA_016788885.1 Nitrospira sp.
GCTCTGCGAGGTACCGCCCAATATGAAATTTGCGTTGCTGCTGCGGCGGCTCCAAGCGGATATTCCGCCCTGCCGCCACATCCAGCCCGCCACCGACCCGTCGGCCACACCACAGTATGTCATCGACTGCCCGGAATAGACGGCACGCCCTGCACGACCAGGGAGTCCGTGCCTGCACTGCGCCACACACAACCGAAGGAGAACTGCCATGCGAGTGATCGTGATCGGAGGAACAGGAACCATCGGAACAGCCGTCGTGAAGCTCCTCTCGACACGTCATGACGTGGTGACGGTGGGACACACACGCGGGACGTTTCACGTCGATCTGGCCGCGCCGGATTCTATCACCAGCCTGTTCAAAGCGGTCGGCACCTGTGATGCCGTGGTGAGCACCGCCGGCATCGCCAAGTTCGCGAGTCTGGACGACCTGACCTATGACGACTACTTCATCGGCCTGAAGAACAAACTGATGGGGCAGGCCAATCTGATCCGCATCGGCAAACCGTTCGTGACCAACCATGGCTCCTTCACGCTCACCAGCGGCGTGCTCAGCCAGGAACCCATGAAAGGCAGCTGCGCCATCAGCATGGCCAATGCCGGATTGGAAGGATTTGTCCGCGCCGCCGCCATCGATTTACCACGCGGCCAGCGCGTGAATGTCGTCAGCCCGCCTTGGGTCACGGAAACACTGATTGCCAGAGGAATGGATCCATCCATCGGCATTCCCGCGGATCAAGTGGCGCAGGCCTATCTGGCCAGCGTGGAAGGCACCATGACGGGACAGACATTGGATCCGAGGAAAGTCGCCGCCTAGCAATCGTCTGCCGATGACCCTGCCGTAACATGAAATGCGCCCAGCGGATAGGCGTGGCCGTTCACGAGCAGCTCAATCCGGTGCAGGCCAGGGTAGTGCGTGCGAGTGGTCAATTGCGTCAGCGCCAACGTCTTGCTGAAGGCGATGGTGTGCTTTGGCGCGAGTTCCACCGTCTTCAACTTGAACACCTTCGGGCTCTGCTTGCCGTTCGCCTTGACATAGTGCACGCGTAAATCGACCAACACCCGTTGGACCCCGGACGCCTGGCTCGCCACCTCGCACATAATGCGCACTGACGACCCGATCGGAGGCCGTGACGGCGTGATGCGCACCTTCTCCACTGCCACTACCGCCTTGTCGCCGAAGCCCAGGACACGGAGCGCCCCTGCTTCTCCCCGCTTGACCGCCGACCGCAAGGCATGGCGAATGATCCAGCGGCGTTCCTCCGTTGCATGCTCCAGCCACCTTGTAGCCGTCTCTACCAGCACGTCGGGATGGTCTTTTCCGATGTCATTGAGACTGTTGGCCACACTGCGGCGCACGTAGAGCGACACATCGTCTTTCAACCGCTCCAACAGGGCCAGCACGGGCCGTGGATCATCTTGGAAGGCGCGCAGTCTCGGCGCCCATGGCAATCGTGGCCTTGTGCCCTCGGAAACCAGGCGTCGCACATCTTCACTGGGATCGGTCGTCCACTCAGCCAGGCGAGCCAAGGTTGCCGCCTGGTGCCGTTCGAGATAGCGGCGAATACTGAATTCCGCCGTGAACCGTTGCGTCAGCAGATATTGCGCGCGCATGGACGCCTCGAAATGGTCCAATCCGTATTCAGCCACGAAGAACACGTGGGGAAGAAACACAAAGGCGCCCATGCCCGAAATGGCCGTTCGCTTCGATTGCCGGTCGAGCGAGGCCAGAAGGATCGCAAGAGCCTGTTCATAGTCACCCGGCAAGTACCGTCGTAACGCATGTGCGATCTTCCAGGCGCGCGGCATCAATGCTAGATCGTCATACCCCTCCAGCA
>JAEURX010000025.1 GCA_016788885.1 Nitrospira sp.
GTAACCTAAGCAGATGCTGAAACCGCCGCCCAGCTTCGTGCTCAGTCCTGTGCCTGTCTCACCTCACTTGTCCAGCACACCTCGGCGGACTCACCTCGCTGCAGCCTCACTGGCTCAACTGGTTGACCATTCCGCACAAGAGACCGCATGGATTTCTCTCTGCTGACCTTTGCGCTCGTGTTGGCGTTGGGCTATGCCAATGGCACCAATGATGTGTCAAAAGCCATCGCTACGCTGGTCGGCAGTGGCGTGACCAACTACCGGACGGCGATTCTGTGGGGAACGGCCTGGACCGTCGCGGGAGCCGGATTCGCCACCCTGGTCGCGGGGGCGATGGTGAAGACCTTCAGCAACGGTCTCTTGCAAACCGGCACCGTTCTTTCGCCAACCATCGCGTTGGCCATTCTGTTTGGTGCGATGGCCTGGGTCCTCGTGGCGTCACGAACCGGGCTCCCCGTGTCGACAACGCATGCACTCACCGGTGCGATCGTGGGAACCGGCCTGATCGCGTTTGCAGGCGAGGGGTTGTTATGGCCGGCCATCGGGAAGAAAATCGCGCTTCCCTTGCTGTTGAGCCCCTTCCTCGCCTTCGGGCTTTCGCTGCTCTTGCATCCGGCCATGCGACGGGCGGCGGCAACATGGGGAGGATCCTGCCTGTGCCTGATGCCGGCCTCACGCGCACTCTTTACCGTTGATGCTCGGGGCATTACGCGAATTGTGTTCCAAAGCACAGGTTTCGGCCAACCGTTCGTCGCGGTGCCGGCTCAGTGTGACCGCGCAGGGCTGCGCGGATTGGCCGTAGACATCGATACGATCCATTGGCTCTCCAGCGGGCTCGCATCGTTTGCACGCGGCACGAACGACGCACCGAAAATCGTCGCGATGCTGTTGCTCGGCAGCACGACGGCGACCTGGCCCAGCACCTGGCTGCAGTTTTCGGCTTTCGGAGGAGTGGCCGTTGCAATGGGCCTGGGAAGTTATGTGGGCGGATTACGCGTCACCGAGGTGCTGGCCGAAAAGGTCACGCGGATGGACCATGCGGAAGGATTGACGGCAAATCTCACCACGTCGACGCTCGTGCTCTGTTCCGGCTGGCTCGGCCTGCCGGTGTCAACGACCCATGTCAGCAGTTCCGCCATTATCGGCATCGGACTCCTCAAGGGCGTGATGGCTGTGCGCTGGACCACCGTGCGCGACATGGTATTGGCCTGGGTCATCACCCTGCCCGCCGCCGGAGGCTTCGCCGCTCTGGCCTACCTCCTCCTCTCACGATTCTCTTAACATTCGTTTCTCTGCCCGACGGCATCTCACCGGGTGGTCCCCCTCACAACACATATAGACACATCTCAATGCATTCATGTATCAGTACCGTCTCGCTTTGATCGCGACACCTCAGACAAAGGAGCCATGCCCCGCTCATGCATCGTCGTTGGCTATCTGCGTTCACAGCGCTTTCGTGCGTCCTATTGGTGGGCTCAGTCGCATTGTTCATAGTCACCCCCGCACAAGCAGACAATCTGCCGTTTCCGGAACCGGCCAACGAGAATGCCTATGCCGTCCCGGTGGAACATCTCCGGCTACGCGTCTGGGCGCAATATCGCGTGGTGTACAACGCCAGCAATATCCCCAGCGGTATCAATAATGGGAGTCTGCCAACGGCAGGAACCGGTACCGGCAAACTGAACTATGGAGACACCACCGGCTACGATTTTTTTCGCCAGCGCATGCGCCTGGCGCTCGATCTTCAACACAAGGATTCCAGCAATGTCGGGGCCTACATGCAGATGGAGTATCGAGGCGGCTTCGGCGGATCGAGTCCGGCAGCCAGTGACCCTCGCGGAGAAAGCGGCGCCAACGCCGGCGGCACTCCGAATGCCTTCAATCGCCTGCAGGCCCGCGGCATCCGCTACGGGTATGTCTACGTCACCCCGATCGAAAATCACACCCTGGTGGTCGGCATTCTTCCGACCATCGATCAGGTCGGCCGGGTCTTGTGGGATGGTGAGTGGGACTTTTTCGTCGGCGGTGCGTCGCTGGGCGGAAAGGCAGGGGACGGCGACTACCGCCTCGGCTTTTACCGGATTGCCTCAGACCTGAAAGCCGGCACCATTGGAACCGGGTTCGGCAAAGACGGCGACATGTGGGTAGCGGATTACAACCGGCCCGTCAAGCTCGGCGCCTACGATATGAAAGTCGGCGGCCACTTTTACAGCCTGAATCTGGGGAAAACGGAACACATCTCCATCGGAGACACACACGAAAGCTGGGCCGCGCTGACGGCATCCGGCGGCCTCTTCGGTGGCGCATGGAACGCCTACCTCATGCTCAACAGCGGCCGCATCGGCACAGGGCTGACAGGCAACAACCACACCGGCTATTCAGGAAAATTCGAGGGGTCGATGCCTATCGGACCGACAACCTTGAATCTGTTCGCCCTCTATGCGTCCGGGGACAAGGCGGGACAGACGTCGAACCAATTCACCACGCCGGAAGCCATTCTGGGCACCAACGGCTATTGGGGTTATTCACATATTTTCAATGCGAACGCACCGGGCGACGTGAATGACTTCGGCGTCAATTTGAACAATGGCGGAGCCGGTCTGATGACGGTGCAGGCCCAGTTGAAATTCCCCATCGTGCCCCGGCTGACCGGCACGTTGGAAAGCGCCTATTTTGCTGCAGCTCGATCCCGCGAGTTTGGGGCTCGCGGCGGCACCAATTACATGGGGACCGAAACAGGCGCCATGCTGACCTATAACATCGCCAAGAATCTGAATCTCGATATTGGAGCCGCCTATGCTTCCATGGGCGGATTTCTTGCCAACCGGACGCAGGCGACCAGCGTTGAACGCTCGATTTACGAAGTCTTCACCCGCTTCCAATACGCCCTCTAGCGACAATGCTGCAGAACCATCAGGAGGATATGATGAGTGACGTCTCGCGAAGACACTTTCTGAAACTCGGGGCCTGCGTAGTCGGCGGGGCCTGTGCGGCAGACGCCCTCCCCTCGCTCACGCAAGCCGCTGAGAGTGGCGAACTCACCACGCTGAAGACCACCCTTCCGTATCCTCGGGTGAAGCTGGCGTCCCTCGGACAACTGGAAATCGGCCGTGAACAGCTGACCACCTATCCAGATCACGCCTCGCCGGTCATGCTCCTGAAACTGGGGCGACCAGTCGTGAATGGAGTCGGCCCGGACAAAGACATCGTCGCCTTCAGCCGGCGTTGCTCGCACATGGGCGGCATCCTGAGCTTTCGGCCGGACAGCGCGACATTCCATTGCCCGCTTCATTACGCCATGTTCGACGCCCAGAAGGGAGGCCTGTTGATCATCGGGCAGGCGACAGACAACCTGCCTCAGCTCGAACTCGAAGTCGATGCAGCAGGCAACGTATTCGCCGTGGGAATCAGAGGCTTGCTGTACGGGCGCCAAGCGAACCTCTTGGCCTAATCGGAGACTGCATGAAGAGGAGATCTCGCGCATGAGTTCGATCTATCACGGCGAAGACCGGGTTCCCATTCCTCCCGCCGATGCCCAACAATTCACGACCGTCTGTTCCTACTGCATCGTGGGCTGCGGCTATAAGGTCTACAAATGGCCGCTGGGCAAAGAAGGCGGACCGCTGCCCCACCAGAATGCCTTGCGAACCGACTACAGAACCCAGCAGCCGGAGCAAGCCGGGACCTGGATCTCACCGGCCATGCATAGTGTCGTGACCGAGCGAAACGGCAGGCAATTCAACGTCGTCGTCTTACCGGACAACGGCTGCGTCGTGAACAAAGGAAACCATTCCATCCGTGGCGGCACGCATGGTGACGTCCTCTATGCTCCAGACCGCCCCACAGCGGACCGGTTGACCCATCCACTGCTGTATCGCGGGCACAGCCGCCTGCCCACGACCTGGGACGAAGCGATCGAATTGGGCGCCCGCGTGATTAAAGCCAATGTGGATAGATGGGGTCCGGATGCCATAGCCATGAAATGCTTCGACCACGGCGGCGGCGGCGGGGGATTCGAGAATAACTGGGCCGTGGGCTCATTTTTCTTTACCGGCATCGGTACGAAGATGGCTTCGATCCACAACCGTCCCGCCTACAACAGCGAGGTGTTTGCCTCCGGTGACGCCGGGATCGCCCCTCTTCCGTCAGCGTACCTCGATGCCGAGTTGGCCGATACGATCGTCCTGGTCGGCGCGAACTCCTATGAAACCCAATCGATCTACTTTCTCGAGCATATGTTGCCCAATCTCGGCGGTGGTACGTTGTCGCTGAAGCACCAGCTGTTGCCCGGAGAACCTCATGCGCGCGGCAGAATGATCATCGTGGACCCGCGGCGAACTTCGACGGTGGCGGTGGCGGAAGCGCATGCAGGGAAGGACAACGTTCTCCATCTGCAGATCAACAACGGCACCGACATTGCCCTCCTGAATGCGGTCTCACGCCTGATCCATGAACAGGGCTGGCAGGATCAGGACTTCATCAAGCAACGAACGAACAACTTCGCGGCGTTCCAACAAACCAATCTCGCCCAGAGTCTCGATGAAGCGGTACAGCTGACCGGCATTTCGAAAGCCCAGATGAGGCAGGCGGCAGAATGGATCGCCAAACCCAAGGCCATGGCGGCGCGACGCCGAACTCTGTTCCTCTACGAGAAAGGCCTGATCTGGGGGCTCAAGAACTATGAAAACGTGGCCTCGGTAGTCGATCTTGCGTTGCTCACCGGTAACCTCGGCAAACCGGGCACCGGCTGCGGTCGATTGGGCGGACATCAGGAAGGCTACAGTCGGCCGCCGTATCCGGGGCAACGTCCGCCAGTCAATGTGGATGAAGTCGCCGTGAAAGGCGGAGCCTCCAAAGTATTCTGGGTCGCCGGCTGCAATCCTGTGGGCGGAACCTTGAATGCGCAACAATTCCGCACCTCCCTCGCTCAACGCACCGCGCTCGTGAATCAGGCGCTGGACGCGACCAGCGGCGGTAGCCTTGATGACAAGGTTGCGGCCGTCATGACCGCGCTCGACAAGGGGGGCCTGTTTCTCATCGTGCAGGATATTTACCCGACCGAGACCGCCCAGTACGCCCACCTCGTCTTGCCCGCTGCCCAATGGGGCGAAATGAATCTCACCTCCATCAACGGGGAACGGCGACTCCGGCTCTACCAGCAGTTCATGGACGCGCCGGGCATTGCCGAACCGGATTGGAAAATCATGGCACGCATGGCGCAGCGGCTAGAGTTCGCATATCGTGCCGACGGCAAAGCGGACATAGCCGCTCGTTTTTCAGGATTCACCTGGACCAGTGACGAAGAGGTCTTTCGTGCCGCCGCTGCCGGCGTGAAGGGTGCGCAGGAAGACTATGGGGACACGACCTATGCCATGCTGAAGGCACTCGGCACAAACGGCGTGCAAACACCAGTGCAGGGAATGAACAACGGCATGCCGGTCGGCACGACGCGCCTCTACATGGATGAGAAGCGGTTCACGTTCATTCCTTCGGCCTGGCCAGGATTCCCCCCGCAGATACAAGCCCTCATGGCCGACAACCGATACCCGTTCTGGGTGAACAACGGGCGGGCCAATCACGGCTGGCAAACGCTCTATGACGATGCCCGCAAACCCTATGTGATGGGTCGCGAGCCGCTCCCGCATGTGGAAATTCATCCGCAGGACGCGCATAGCCTCGACATCACCAACGGCGATCTGATCGAATTGTTCAATCCCTATGGATCGGTCTCGGCAATGGCCGTGGTGACCGATTCGAATGCGCCAGGACATGTGTTTATGTTATTTGAGCATCCGAAAGGCTGGCTGAACAGTTTGACGACCGACTATGTCGATCCGGCCACCACGATTCCGTATTACAAGGGAACGAAAGCAGGCATTCGGAAAGTCGGACCCATGCCAGGCCTGAACGAACATGTGACCTTTGTTCCGACCAATCAGACGTGAAGTGTTGCACGTTAGCTGGTGTCATGCTCACATGGTAAGAGGACCTGCCGGCCACCTGATGCGTACCGTTCTTCTCGCAGCCCTGATCACCGGCTGCGTATCAACGGGTCCGGCCCCGAGAGTCATCCACGATGCGAATGAGCTCCTCGTTCGTCTAGAACCGGCGCAGACATGTGCCGGCGGGGTGGGGGAACCGCTCTTCTCTCACCCGAAACAGCTCAGCGAACAGCAGACTCGCACGCTACTGGCCTCATTGCTCGCCCGTGAAAAGGTCGGCCTCTTACATTCATTTGTCCAGGCTCCCGGAACGCCGCCTCTCTTTGACGAGGCCGACCTCGACCGGCTGACGCCTTCGATCCAGGAAGGTTTCGCGCAGGCCAATTCCGAAGAAGTGGTGGTGTTTCTGCTGACCAGGCCTGCGTCAGACTCTCGCAGCATGGTCACCTCCGGCGCCTTGGCCATCCGGGGCGAGGTGTTATCGATTGCCCTCTTCAATTTCAGACATCCGGTGCACACAACCCTGTCCGATATTGGCGCCACCGACCGCCTCAGTGACGTGAGGGAGACGTTGCGGTACGTACGAACCTCTCCCTGCATCTCAATCGGCGAACAGGATTTTGCCCTGTTCTTCAAGGAGCCCACCTATCAAATGCACACCCGATCGGGAAGCCTCGTCCGGTACCCGGAACGGGCCTTATCGATTGCATACGCAGCGCTTCTTTCGGACCATGCCCGCCCCTCGCGGAATACGGACGGCGAGCCCCCTCTTCTTCGCCCTACAAGCGACAGGGCAGAACGCCAAACCATCGAGGACCTCACGCGCAGAATTGCCGAACTCGAACAGGTGAACCAGGCACTCACCGTGCAGTCTCACGACAAATCTGGTTCCGGCGTCCCAATCGATCCTCCCACATCGGCAATCGACAAAAAATCCGACCCGGGTAATGACACGCAACAACGTCTTCTGGAGCTGATCCAACAATTGGAAATCCGAATTTCAGAACTGGAACGTCAGCGACAAGCCCCTTCACCTCGCTGACACGATGCCGATCGGCTCTGCTTTACCTCTGCGCATCTTAAGTATTGCTCGCAGGTTCCCACTTTGCTAAGGTGGTCCCTCAGCATCTTCACCACTCCTGAACAACTGAGCCACACGATGGTCTGGGACCCCAAAGACCCTTGGAGCAAAAAGGGCGACGATTTGGATCAGGCCTTCAAGCAGGCCCAGGGCCAACTCCGCAATCTGCTCCCCACCGGCGGGTTCCGCAATCTGCTTCTGGTCGCCTTCAGCGTGTTCCTCATCTGGCAAAGTGCGTTTATTGTGGCTCCGGATGAAGAGGGCGTCGTCAAACGATTCGGCATCCCGGTTCGCGTGGTGGAGCCGGGACCACATATGAAGATTCCTGTCGTCGAAAGCGTCTTGCAGCCCAAGGTAGCAAAGTTACACCGGGTGGAGATCGGATTTCGCACCGACCGGCAGGGACGCCAGCAGATGATCCCGCAGGAAGCCTTGATGCTGACCGGCGATATGAACATCCTGGCCATCGAATTCATCGTGCAATACAAGATCAAAAGTTCACGCGAGTACCTGTTCAATGTCGCGGACATCGACGATACGATCGGGAAAGCGGCTGAGGCCTCCATGCGTGAGGTCATCGGCAAGAGCAAGATCGACGAAGCCCTGACAACCGGCAAAGCCCAGATCCAGCATGATACCCAGGAGCTGCTCCAGCACATTCTGGATGAGTACAAAACCGGTGTGCAGGTAGCCGCCGTCCAATTACAGGACGTCGATCCACCGGAAGCCGTGGCCGCGGCGTTTAAAGATGTGACCAATGCCAAGGAAGATCGAGAAAAGCTGATCAACCAGGCGCAGGGTTATCGGAACGACATCACTCCCAAAGCCAAGGGAGAGGCGGCGCAATTGGTCAACCAAGCCAAGGGATATGCGCAAGCGCGATTGAATCGCGCCCAGGGTGAAACCAATCGCTTCCTCGCCACGCTCAAGGAATACAACCAGGCGAAAGACATCATCAGCAAGCGGATCTATATCGAGACGCTTGAAGACGTGCTCCCCCACATCGACAAATTCGTGCTCGACGGCAAAGGCGGAGAACGGGCCCTGCCGTATCTCCCGTTGGACCGTTTCAGCAAGCCGGCCCCAGCCGGCGCGACGCAGGAGCGGACACCATGAGCAAACAGGGATTTGTGATCGCCTTTGTTGGCATCATCATCGGACTGCTGATCCTGGGCGCGTCGCCCTTTTACATTGTCGACGTCACTCAAAACGCCATTGTGGTGCAGCTCGGCAAGCCGGTCAGAAATGTCACCGAAGGCGGCCTGTATCTGAAGGTGCCATTCATTGAAGAAGTCACCTATTTCGATAAGCGGCTGCTGGACTATGATTCCAACGCGCAGGACGTGATCACGCAGGACAAGAAGACGCTTCTGCTCGATAACTTTGCCAAATGGCGGATCACGGACCCCCTCAAGGTCTACCAAGCGTTTCAAAGCCAACGCGGCGCGTTACAGCGCCTACATGACATCATCTATTCCGAATTGCGGGTCGAGTTAGGCCGGCATGACCTAGCGGAAATCGTGTCGTCGGCCCGGGCACAACTGATGGCCGTGGTGACGCAACGCGCCAATGAGAAAGCGTCGGCGTACGGCATTGAGATTCAAGATGTGCGGATCAAGCGGGCCGATCTTCCCGAACAGAACGAGAAAGCCGTCTTTTCACGCATGCAAGCGGAACGGGAACGGCAAGCCAAACAATACCGAGCGGAGGGCGCCGAAGAGGCGCAGAAGATCAAGTCGGAAGCCGAAAAGGACCGGGAGATTATTCTGGCCGAAGCCTATCGCGAATCAGAAGAGCTGCGTGGCGGCGGCGATGCCAAGGCCTTCAAAATCTACGCGGATGCCTACCGGCAGGACCCACACTTTTTCGAATTCACACGCACGATGGAAGCCTATCGCAAAACCCTCAAAGACAAGACCACGATTCTCGTCAGTCCCGACTCCGAATACTTCCGCTTCCTCAAGCAGCGTTAAGGCGAATCAGGCCAGTCCGACAATCTCCCCTGACCGAGGATCGATATCGATGCGCTCGCCTGCCGGCTTTTTCGGCAGACCTGGCATCAGTTGAATGCCCGAACAGACAGCCGTGAGAAAACCCGCCCCGGAGAGGATCCGTAATTCCTGAATGGGCAGGGTGAATCCGGATGGCCGTCCTTTGAGTGCCGGATCGTGCGAGAGCGACAAGGGCGTCTTCGCCATACAAATGGGAAGCTGCTGGAAGCCCAATCGCACCGCCGATTCGATGTCTTTTTCGGCCTGCGCCGAATACGACACCCCAGCCGCCCCATAGATCGTGGTGGCAATGGTCTCGATCTTTTTCTTGATGGGCGAGGTCGCATCATAGAGGTGCTTGAACTGTGATCCTTGCGCCGCCACCTTGACGACTGCCCGAGCCAATTCTTCCGCGCCTTTTCCGCCATCGGCCCAATGTGTCGATACGGCAGCCGCTGAGGCGCCGGCAGCCAAGGCACGCTCACAGACCCAGTCCAATTCCTGAGGCGAATCGTCCTTAAACGCATTGACGGCTACCACCACGGGCACACCATGAGCCCGCACGTTTGCGATGTGCTGTTCAAGGTTGGCAAAGCCCCGCTCCAGCGCCTCCTGATTCGGTTCCGTCAGCCCCGGGGGAAGCGGGGATCCTGATTTGACCGTCCCGCCGCCACCATGCAACTTCAACGCACGCAATGTCGCGACCACGACGCCCGCATCAGGCCGCAGGCCGGATGTGCGGCATTTGATGTTGAAGAATTTTTCCGCGCCTAAGTCGCTGCCGAATCCGGCTTCCGTAATGACATACTCCGCGCAACGCAGCGCCAGTTGATCCGAGACAACAGAGCAGTTGCCATGGGCAATGTTACCGAACGGTCCGGCATGCACGAATGCCGGCGTGCCTTCCAAGGTCTGCACCAGGTTCGGCAGCAACGCATCCTTCAGCAGTACGGCCATCGAACCGACACAACCGAATGCCTCTGCGGTGGTCATCGCCCCGCTTTCCGTCAGGCCGACAAAGATTCTGCCCAGGCGTTGACGCAGATCGGCATGGTCGGCGGCCAGCGCCAGCACCGCCATGATTTCCGATGCTTCGGTAATGACAAACTGCCCCTGCCGCGGTCCCGCCTCCGCACTGAGCACGATGTCGCGGAGCGCTCGATCGCTTACACCCAGTGTCCGTGGCCATCTGATTCTGTGCGGATCCAGTTTGAGCACATTGCCGTGAAAGAGATGATTATCCACAAATGCCGACAGCAGATTATGGCTCGCCGAGACAGCATGGGCATCGCCGGTGAAATGCAGATTGATATCCTCCATGGGCCAGACCTGGGCACGTCCACCACCGGTTCCTCCGCCCTTGATACCAAAGACCGGTCCCAGCGAAGGCTGTCTCAATGTCACTGCCGCACGGTGGCCCAACCGGCACAGGGCCATGCTCAATCCAACCGAGGTTGTTGTCTTGCCTTCGCCTAACGGTGTTGGATTGATGGCGGTCACCAAGATGTACCGCCCAAGCGGTCGATTGTGTATCCGCTCGGCAAAGTCGAGGGAGATCTTGGCTTTGTAGCGTCCGAACGGCAGGAGATCGTCTGAATGAATGCCCAACCCCTGGGCAACTTCAAAGATATGCTTGTGAGCAACGGAACGGGCTATCTCAAGATCAGTCATGCACAGTCCCCCGTCGAAACAGCAATAGTAAGCACACCTGCGGAATCTGGTGCGGACAGGTCACAATCACGCGGCGGGAGTATACCACTACTCCAGCTATACAGTATGGGCGGCAAAGAGGAAAGACAACCAGGGAAGGGAACTAACAGCAGGAGAGACGAACGCTTCCAGCCTCAGTAAAGGCTTGGAAAACTTGGCATTTAATCCAGAATGAACTTCGTCGGATCGAGGGCTTGACCGTTCTTCTTCACCATATAGTGAAGGTGCGGACCCGTCGACAGGCCGGTGCTCCCGACGAGAGCGACGACATCGCCACGCTTTACGCGCTGCCCTTCCTTGACGAGCGATTTCGCCAGGTGACCGTAGACAGTTTCAATCCCGTAACCGTGGTCCAGCTTCACCATATTTCCCATCTTTGAGTCGAACGCCACTGTGACCACTCGTCCGAGGGCGGGAGCCTGGACTGGAGAATTTGCCTGAGCCCCGATGTCGAGACCATCATGCCAAGCCGGCTTCTCCGTGAACGGGGAAACCCGTGGGCCAAATCCTGAGGTGACCCACCCGCGCACCGGCCAGATGGAAGGAGTGGAGGCCCACTGCGCCGAGCGCTGCTCAGCGATTTGAGTCAAATTTTGCAGGGCTTCTTCCTGATTGGCGGCTTCCTTGGTCAGGGCTTCCAAGCTTTCACGAACCTGCTGGGTGACTTCCTCGATACTCTCCGTGGAAAAATCCAGGCTTGCTTGAGTACCTTCCCGCAGTTCAGAAACCTGCTGCCGGAGTTCCCCTCCTGGCCCCATGGCACCGGTTCCCTGGAGACCGGTTTTGCCGTCAGGCAGAGGACCATCTTCACCACCCCGGCCATTGGCCAGATCACCCGCCGGCTTGGTCGCATCAATGCCCAGCATGACACGGAGACGCTGGTTCACTTCGCCCATCACCGACAGACGCTTCTTCAAATCATCGATGGCAGCGGAAAAGGCAGCGGTTTGCTCTCGGGCACCCATGGCTTCTGCCCGAAATGCCGACAATTGCCAGACTTCCCCGGTCCGAATCACATAGTGGGAGACGACCAACAGATCGGCTACGACTAAAATCGCAGCCAAAATCAGGAGTTTACGAACGAATTTCCGTGGGAAACTAAACCGCAGCGGTTTCGAAGACGATCCACGAAACACGACGACGGTATAAGCATCACTGGTTTCGGCCGTTTGCTGGCTCATAAGACGCTCTCCCCTTCACGGATCCAACCTAAGAATGCCAACCGCTGACTTTTGGCAGTGTACTGATCTAAGTCGCGATGGTCAACCCTTTGTTTTCAAAAGTTTTCTCTACAAATTCAACTACTTACCAGTTTCGCTCCTCACCCAATTCAAATAGGACTCTGATCCGGCGACAACCGGGAGGGCGACAATCTCCGGCACCTCGTAATTATGCTGCTGTCGCACTGCCGATTCGAGTTCCGTAAAGCGCTGCTTCGTCGTTTTGATGATCATCAAGCATTCGCTCTCGACGCTGATCTTGTTGTCCCATCGAAATATTGAGCGCATACCACTCACAATGTTGGCGCAGGCCGCAAGCCGACGTTCAACCAACATCCGTCCGATCTTCTCTGCCTCTTCTGCCGTGGATGTCGTGACCAGCACAGCAATCGTAGCACTCTCTTCGTCCACAATTCCCCCTTACGTCTAAGCAAATTGCGTGCCCCTATATGCACCTGGGCATTATAGTATGTTGGCAAATCAATGGGTTATGTAAGATTTCGCGCCCATTTCACGCTCGAAACGGCTGCTTCCCAGGACAATATTTGCACACTTCGTCAAAAAACGGGCCCTCCGCAAGGCAGGATCTGCCGCCCGTTGGTCAAATGTTACCTCGATCCCCCTGAGTGCACCGCGCCACTGGCCCAGACACACCAGGGCCTGAGGACGCCAAGAGGAGCCATGTCGTACCAGGGTTGACACCACCTTTTCTCGCTCCTTAAGATCCAGCCACAGCATATAGGAGGGAGGTACCCGCAATGAGCTTTACTATTACGCCGACAGAACTCAAGTCCAGGCTGGATAACGGCGACAAACTCGTGCTTGTCGATGTGCGTGAGCCGTGGGAATACGCGATTTGCAAACTGGAGGGTTCCGTTTTAGTCCCCTTGGCAACCCTTCAGCAATCGCTTGGCAAACTAGATCGGAATGCCGAAATCATCGCCGTGTGCCATCACGGAATGCGAAGCGCGGATGCGACGGGATTCCTGCTGCAGCAGGGATTCGCAAATGTAAAAAACCTGATCGGAGGAATGGACGCCTGGTCGACTCAGGTCGATCCGTCGGTCCCGCGTTATTAGGCCGGCACGCTACCCGAGTCCGTCACGAAAAAACTCGACGGTTCGCCGTAATCCTTCGCGCAAATCCACCTTCGGTTCCCACCCCAAGTTCCGATGGAGTTTTGTGGAATCGATCACGCTCCGGGCCTGCTCACCTCGCTTGGCCGGCCCGTGCACTTCGCGAAACTCCACCTTGGTGAGGTCGACAACCGTGCGAAAAAGGTCGTTGATTGAGGTCTCAATCCCGGTTCCCACGTTGTACACACCTTCCACGTCGGGGCCCATCGCCAGGAGATTCGACTCGACCACGTCCTCGACGTAGACGAAATCACGAGTCTGACGTCCGTTGCCGTTCACCACGGCTTGCTCACCACGCAGCATCTTCTGAATAAAAATAGCGACAACGCCTGCCTCGCCTTCCGGGTCCTGCCTGGGCCCGTAGACATTCGCATAGCGCAAGCTGACGACCTGGATGCCGCTCATTCGTTGATAATAGAACAGATAATGCTCGCCGCACAGCTTGCTGATCCCGTAGGGAGACAGCGGTTGAGTCACGTGGGTTTCCGGAGCGGGGAACGCCAGCTGTTCACCATAAATTGCGCCACCCGATGATGAAAAGATGACCTTACGCGCGCCGTGTTTGGAGGCCTGCTCCAGCACATTCAATGTACCCAGCACATTGACCTGTGCGTCGAACATCGGATCCTCAACCGAGCGCCGGACATTCATCTGTGCGGCCAGGTGGAAAACCACGGAAGGTCGTTCATTCCGGAACACCCGCTCGAGCTTTGGGTTTTCGATCTCCAGCTTATAGAATTGCGCAGCTTTCGGAACGTTTTTCCGCTTGCCCGTCACAAGGTTATCAATCACCACCACGTCGTGCCCTTCTTGAAGCAATCGATCGACGACGTGTGATCCGATAAACCCTGCTCCACCGGTGACCAAGACTTTCATACGTCTCCTCGCTCTCCTTCATCAACCGAGCGCTCAACACTCGAACCTGCAGGTTGAGGATCAGCCTACACCTTCTGCCAACTTCCGCAAAGGATTTTCGTCCGCACAGGTGGCGAGACCTCCTCGTTCCCGTTGAGGCACGACCCGGCGTTGATCCATTTGGCCCTGGTCAGGCCTTGCGGCGAAACCAGGCAAGAATCTCCCGATTTCCCTTTCGCCCCTCGATAGGCGACTCCATACGACCAGCCAGATCCAACCCCAAAGACGCGGCACAGGCAATGACCTTGTCCGCAGCCCCCTGCCGCAGCCCATCGTCCCGCACGATCCCTCCCCGACCGACGAGTCCCTTTCCCACTTCGAATTGCGGCTTGATCAGCGTGATGATCGAGCCCGAGGAGGTGAGATAGGGCACAACACAGGGCAAGACCAGCGTCAGGGAAATGAATGACACGTCGATGACAATCAGGTCGATCGGTTCCGGAATCGCATCAGGGGGCAGATGGCGGATATTGGTCCGCTCCATGAGCACCACCCGCGGGTCCTGGCGGAGCCGCCACTCGAACTGTCCGTATCCCACATCCACGGCATACACACGACGGGCGCCCCGCTGCAGCAGGCAGTCCGTAAAGCCTCCCGTGGAACAGCCCACGTCAAAACAGATCCGCTCCTTCGGATCCACATGAAACTCATCCAGCGCGCCCGCCAGCTTCTCACCGCCTCGCCCCACGTAGGGAGAAGCAGGCCCGGTCACTTCGACGGCCGCATCCGGCAACGTCAGCTTCGCCGCCTTATCGACGACCACCCCGTCAACCCGGACAAGACCCGCCAGGATCAGGCGAGCCGCATCCTCACGACTGGCGACCAATCCCCGATTGACCAGCACACGATCGAGCCGTTCTCGCTCTGGACTGATTTTCTGAATCATATTCTACGATGGTCATTCGGCGATGGCGGACGCAGGTCACGGGAAACCTGCGCATTGATCAGGCTACGACTGCGGATGTTCCGGCTCATCCTCACCGGGCGAAAAGGCTTGAATCCGTTTCTTTCCGTCCTTTTCTTGCACCAGGATCTCCACCTTGCGCTCAGCATCTTCCAGCATCTTGAGGCAGGTCTTCGATAATCGGATCCCCTCTTCAAAGATTTTCAACGAATCATCGAGCGGCAGATCACCTTTTTCCAGTTCGGCAACGATCGTCTCCAACCTCGCCATCGCATATTCAAATTTTACTGCAGCCACAACCACTCCCTTTGCTCAGTCACCCGATCGCGCATTATTGCCCGCACACGTGGTGGGGTCAAGACACTGACTCTCCCAGCACCTCGCGCACCACACACACCAGTTGCCCCTCTGCAAGTCTGGCCTGAACCGTCTGCCCGACCATCACATCGGATGCCCTTCGCACCATGGTCCCTTCAGGAACCGTTCGTAGGATACTAAATCCCCGACTCAGGATCGCCAACGGACTCAGGGCCTCAAGCGCGGCAACGCGCGCCGCCATCAATTGCCTCCGCGAAAAGATCCCCCGACGCGCCTCCTGCTCCAACCGTTTGGACAGTTGCGGGAGCAAGACACGTGCGGCTCGAATCCGATGGTGCGGGCCCTTCGAGAGCAGCGCATGCCGATGTTCCACCAGATCGCGCTGCAAGGCGGTGAGACGCTCGGTCACGCTGCCAGTCATGCGATCGTGCAGATCGTCCAGGTGCTGGGCCTGCGCGTGAACCCGAAAGCGCATCTCGCCCAGTCCGCCGATCGACCGATCAAGACGGTGCCGTTGAATCTTTATCGCATTGTCCAGGAGACGACGCAGACGACCATCCAACTCAGAGAATCGTGCGAGAATTTCGGCCAGCACGGGCACAACCGCCTCAGCCGCCGCGGAGGGAGTCGGGGCTCGATGGTCCGCCGCAAAATCCGCAAGCGTGACGTCGATTTCGTGCCCGACGGCCGAAACGACCGGCACCCTGGATTGCACAATCGCACGCACCACCGCTTCCTCGTTGAACGCCCAGAGGTCCTCCGACGCTCCTCCGCCACGCCCGACGATCAGGACATCCACCTGCGGCATCTCATTCAATGCATGAATCGCCGCCGCAATGCGCTCGCCGGCTCCCTCACCCTGCACCGGAACGGGCGCGAGGAGAATATCGACGACCGGGCAGCGACGACGAAGCACCGCCACGATATCGCGGATCGCGGCCCCGGTGAGCGAAGTCACCACGCCGACCGTTCGGGGGAATTCCGGCAGGGGCCGCTTCCTGGCTTCGTCGAACAACCCTTCATGCGACAACCGGTCCCTGAGCTGCTCGAACGCCAGCTGCAAGGCGCCGATCCCCTTCGGTTCGACGGCGTCCACGATCAGCTGATATTCCCCCCGAGGCTCATACACAGAAATGCGCCCCCGAGCCACGACGGACACTCCCTCCTGCAGCGCAAACCGAAGCCGCGAGGCTCCGGACCGGAACAGCACGCCACGGAGCTGGCTCTGCGCATCTTTCAGCGTGAAATAGAGGTGTCCTGATGTGGGAGCACGAAGATTGGAGATTTCGCCTTCGACCCAGACTTCACGGAATTGGTCTTCCAGCGATTCCCGAATGAGCCGTGTCACCTCGGACACGGACAGGAGGAGTGGCAGCGAAAGATTGTGCCCGGTCATACGGTGCCGAGCCGATGAGAATCGGCGCGCGAAGAGATCAATCCATCACTCGGATACGTTCAACCGACACGGCCTTCCCCAGCGTCGCGTCGAGGTCGACAAGCAGCGCACAGAAGACCGTCGGGCCTGAAGCCACCTCAAACCGGCGGGGCATGCCGGTCAGAAACTTTTCAATTGCCAGCTCCTTCTTGATCCCAATGACCGAATGGAGCGGCCCTGTCATGCCGATATCCGTGATGTACGCCGTTCCCTTCGGCAGGATCTGCTCGTCCGCCGTTTGCACATGGGTATGGGTCCCCGCGACAACCGTGACCAGCCCGTCCAAATAATGGCCCATAGCCATTTTTTCCGACGTCGCTTCGGCATGCATGTCGACCACAATGGCGGAAACCTGCGTCTTCAGTCGCTCCACTTCGCGCTTCGCAACCTGAAAAGGGCAATCGATGGTGGGCATGAACGCCCGTCCCATCAGATGAAGAATGCCCAACGATTCGCCGCCCGGCGTCGTGAAGACATAACTGCCCCGCCCAGGCACTCCGGCCGGATAGTTGGCCGGACGCAACAGACGAGGCTCCCGGGGGAACACGTCGAGAATCTCCTTCTTGTCCCAGGCATGGTTGCCAGTGGTAATCACAGAGACCCCGAGATCGAACAGATCATCCACGAGATCAGGCGTGATGCCGAACCCACCAGCGACGTTTTCGCCGTTGCCCACCACGACATCGATCGCGTGGTCGGCAATCAGCTTCGGCAGGAGGCGAGCCACGGACCGTCGTCCCGGCTCGCCCATAATGTCTCCGATCATTAATACTTTCATGTCCAGTTACTCATTTCGCAAAATCGACGAACCGACTCTCGCGGATCACGGTCACCTTGATTTGCCCAGGATAGGTCAGCTCCTGCTCAATCTTCTTGGCCAAATCTCGAGACAACTGGAAACACTCCGGATCGGTCAGATCCTCCTGCTTGACGATGACGCGAATCTCACGCCCGGCTTGAATCGCATACGCCTTCTGCACGCCCTTGTGAACGGTCGCCAGCGATTCCAGCTTCTCCAGGCGTTTCACGTATGACTCCAAGGCCTCACGACGAGCACCCGGCCGCGCCGCCGACAGCGCTTCCGCCGCCGCCACAAGCACCGTCTCCGGACAAATCGGTTCCACCTGCTCGTGGTGCGCCGCGATCGCGTTCACGACCTTGGCATGTTCGCCGTATTTTTTCGCGATCTCCGCACCCAGCATGGCATGCGGCCCTTCTTCCTCGTGACTGACCGCTTTGCCGATATCGTGCAGCAAGGCGCCCCGCTTCGCGAGCTTGACGTCCAGTTTCAATTCCGACGCCATGATCCCGCAAATGTAAGCGGCTTCACGAGCATGGTACAGATTGTTCTGTCCATAACTGGTTCGGTACTTGAGCCGCCCCAGCACCTTGACCAGTTCCGGATGAAAATCGGACAGGCCGACCTCGAAGATAACCTTCTCCGCCTCTTCGATCATCAGCTTCTCGATGTCCGTCTTCACCTTCTCAACAATTTCCTCGATGCGGGTGGGATGGATTCGGCCGTCGTGCATGAGCCGCTCCAGCGACACTTTGGCGATCTCACGACGAAGGGGATCAAACCCTGAAATAATGACCGCCTCAGGTGTTTCATCGATAATGAGGTCAATGCCGGTGGCCGCTTCGATCGCTCGGATATTCCGTCCCTCACGACCGATAATTCGACCCTTCATGGCATCATTGGCGATGGGCACGACCGAGATCGTGGCCTCATTCACATAATCACGCGTCACCCGCTGGATCGAGCACGCGATGATCTCCCGCGCCTCCCGTTCGGCATTCTCTTTTGCCTCTTCAAGCAACCGCTTCGCCAGGCCTGCAGCTTCCAACCGCGCCTGACTCTCCATCTCCTGAATCAGTTGCCGCTTGGCTTCGTCGGCCGTCAGACCGGCAACCCGCTCAAGCGCGTCGCGATGCTGCTTGAGCGCCTGCGCACAGGCAGCATCCTTCTGCGTCAGGGTCTCTTCCCGCTTGAGCAGTTCCTGCTCGCGCTTCAGCGCATCCTGCTCGCGCTTCTCGAGCAGACTCAGTTTTCGATCCAGCCCCTCTTCCCGCTGGGCAACCCGCCGTTCCGTGTTGGACACCTCAGCAAGTTTCGCCTTCTGTTCCTTTTCCAATTCGATTCGCGCTTGAAACACGAGGTCCTTGGCCTCTAACTTGGCCTCTTTCAGGAGATTCTCTGCTTCACGCTGAGCAGATTGAATCACCTGCGTCGATTGGTCCTCCGCCTCTGCCCGGCGAGCAAGCGCCGACCGTCGGCGCAACACTTCAAACAAGCCGGCACCGAGCGCCGCCCCTAACAATCCGACAATGATGTACGCAACAACGCTGAGAGAAATGGGAACCACCTCCCTTACAGCAGCGGGACAGCACGCTGTCACCCTGCATTTGATCGCGGTCAGTGTGATGAGGGGAGCGGAGACACGAGAAGGAATGTCGACGAGAGAAGAGAACGGCTTGACGACCTGAGCCGACTTAAACAGACCAGTGGAATCGCGCTGCTAATTCAAGTGGAGGAGTGGTCGGCCTCGACCTGAATCATCATACCGGTCTGCGCGTGCGCGCAGAGACCTGAGCCGTTTGGCATACAGATTCGATTGTACGGCGTCTCGAGCCCGCCATGAGGTGTTGCTGAATTGCCGACCGTCACTCGCCAACACCGAATGATGACGCACCCGACGCACGCACACGCGTGGCTGAGAGACTTGCCCCATCCACACACACAAGACCACAATCACAAACAGAACAAAAACCAGCGATTCCATATGTTTAGTGCTCAGCTACCGTCGTCAGAATTTCCGCTCTTGTCCGAAGCTTCCTTTCCTCTCCTGCACTTGCTGACCCTCAGGTCGAAACAACCAGGAAACGATAACAAAGCACTACTATGAAAGCAAGGCGAAACTCACCGCGACAGGATAGACGGCATCTGCTGATCGATGGACTCCATGAGGGATGCCACGCGGCGATCGGCATCGGCTTCATCCTGTCGAAACCTCCGTTCGGATTCCATCAACTCATGCGCGAGATTGAATGCGGCAAGGACGGCCAGCTTGGCCGGGGTGGCCGACCGCATCCCGGCCGCCACCTGCTTCATCTGTTTGTCGACCATCTCGGCCAATTGCTTCACGTAGGACTCGTCGGCCTCGCCATTGACGCTGTACCGTTGGCCGTAGATCTCCACGTCGATGGTTTTAGTCAAACGCCACCTCCTTGGGTTCATCCAGGCATTCCAACAAATCAATTTCCCCGAGCACCTTTTCGATCCGCGCCCGGATATCCAGACGCTCCTGTTCCCATCGACGATTTTCGTCATCGCGCACAGCAACCCGCTCGCGTGCCAGACGGAGTTCGTCTTCGAGCGAGGTGTTCTTCCGCTTGAGATCCTGCACGAGTTTCACGAGGTCACGAATGCGAAGTTCAAGGGCGTCGAGACGATCTAGAGTCATGATTATGTCCTCATCACAAAGTGGTGGTTCTGCGCTGGCTGAATGGGGGCGAAATATAGAAAGTTCATCTCCCCTTGTCAAGAAAACGGCGCCCGTTACGACGTCCCGTTGTGGAGGCGTCGATATTCTCCGTAACTGCGCAACACTCGCTTCACATAGAGCCGCGTCTCCTGGTAAGGAATCAATTCCACGAACTCATCCTGCTCCCGTCCCCGATGGACGGCAATCCAACTATTCACGGCGATCGGTCCGGCATTGTATGCCGCCACGGCATGGGCGAGGTTCCCACCGTATTGCTCGAGCAACTGCCCCAGGTAGCGGACCCCCAGGCGAATATTCGTCTCCTGATCGAACAATTCTTCCCGACCGACAGTGGGAAAGCCATACCGCTGAGCCACGGCATTGGCCGTCACCGGCATCAACTGCATCAAGCCCACTGCTCCGACCACGGAGACTGCCTTCTCGTCATATTGACTCTCCTCGCGGATAATCGCAGCGGCCAGGTAAGGATCCACTGCCGTGACACCTTGCGCCGCAATGGTCGGCACCAGGCCGGTGGGATAGGCCACGGTCCATAGCGCCGGCGCCGTCGGGAGACCGCTTCGTTCCAATTTGTCTTTGAAGTGCACCTTCGCCACCCGGAGAGCCGGGTGGTAGGCTCCCACCTCACTGAGCATCGTGGAAAAGGCCAACAAGACATCCTGATCCCGACTGTATTGCTCCGTGAGCGCCCCTAATTCGCGTGCCGCATCCTGACCAAAGCCGAGCACCTTCAGTTCGATCCCCCGCTGATAGAACGCATGTTTTTCAATTTCAGGACGCCGATTCTGCGGCAACCGGTCCGACTCATCCCCCGCAGGACGGTCCAGCGTCGAGACCGAGGGCGTGACCGGCGGCAGCGAGACGCGGCGAGAAGCCAGCTGACAGTAGTAACTGTAGGCATGCCGCTGGCACACGCGAGCATACTGTTCCCCAACGGCGGCATGTTTGCTATGCTCATCGGCCCGCGCCGCCCAATACATGGCCTGCGGTTCGAACCCATTGACGTGCAACTCGACCACCGCACGAAACGTCTCGGCTGCCTCCCGGTACCGGGCAGTTCGATATTGCGTCCAACCGGCACGCCAGAGCCCCTCTGCCCGCTGGCTTGGAGACTCGCCCAGTTTCGCCACTTGATGGAACATCGCGATCGCATCATCGAACCGGCCTTGATCCTCCAGCCACACCCCGGCAAACAGGTGCACCATTGCGCGCTGGTCACCGGCCAAGGAGCCCTGAGCCACGGATCGGGCCAACTCAATCAGTTTCTCGCCCTGGCCCTGCCGTAAATAGACCCGGGCCAGCCAAACCGAGGCCTCAGCGGACTCCTGAACCCGGTCCGCGACCAATCCGCGAAAGGCTTCACGGGCCTGGTCATACTGCTTGAGCCGCACATAGGCCACGCCCAGTTTCAGTCGAGCATCGAACCGGCGAGGATGAGCGGGAGCCATCGCCAGAAATCGACGCAACTCCTCGACGGCCTCCGCCTGCATTGAGAGCCCAAGGAACGCCTGCGCGCGGATGGCGTGGTCATCGGCGGTCGGAGCCCAGGACTCACCACCCAACGACGCATCCAAACGCGCCTTCGCCTCTTTGGCCTCAGGGGACTGGGGATAGCGGAGCCAGAGCTGCTTAAGAACAGTGCGGGCTTCCGACGGCCGGTTCTCCTTGACGTGACAGTCTGCCTGATGCCACAGCGCCACCGGAGCGCTCGCGTCTTTATCCGCAAGGGTCACCGCTCGATCCAACCACTCGACCGCACGAGCACACACATTTCCGCTGTACCAGGCCTCGCCCGTGCGATACGCGGCTTTGGCAAGGAGGTTGGAGTCCGGCACGAGCTTGGGAATCATCTCCAACAACTCGGCAGCCTGAATCGGCTCGTTTTGCTTTACCAACGCCTCTGCGATCCACAGCCGGAGGTAGTCGTCGATGATCGGCAGGTCCGCTTGTACGGCACGCAGTAGCTTCGCAGCCTCGACCGGGTCTCGCTCGGTCATCAACACCCCGAGCACGACCCCAGCCCGTTTCGCCCAGATGGTCGAGGGAAACAGATCGATCACCGAACGCAGTTGCTCGACCTTCAGCAGCAGCGCCTGATCGCGCTGAGGAAGGGAACCGGAACGCTCATTGATCGCAACGGCCGAACGAAAGCAGTCTTCAGCGGAGACGCACAGCGGAGGAGACGCAGGGAGCGGACGCGGCGACTCGGCCGTGGCCGTCAGAAACAGGCTCGACAGTAGAAGCCACACGGCGAGGGTTGCCAAACTGGTCCGCCAAGGAAGTGCGGTCACAATCCCGTCCTGAACAGCAGGTGAGCCGGCACCATTATAACGTACTGCCGCACAAACGCGACCAACTTCAGCTTGCTTGTCACAAGTTTTTTCCCTGTGCTAGGCTCCAGCATGATTCAGCACAGCCCCGCACGCCCCAACCTCCTTGCATTGACGCAGTCGGGCATGGCGGCCTATGTCGCCTCGCTCGGCTGGCCGGCCTACCGCGCTTCACAAATTCTTCGCTGGCTCTACCAGGAACGCGTTCGCACCTTCGCCGCGATGAGTAATCTTCCGCAGAAAGATCGTGACTACCTCGCTGCCCACTGCACCATCGAACGGACCTCACACATTCAGATCTTTTCGTCGCAAGACGGCACGAAAAAATTCGTTCTGACGCTGGCCGACGGCAATCAAGTCGAATGTGTCCTCATCCCGGACGAGGAGCGGCTCACCCTCTGCCTCTCCACCCAGGTCGGCTGCACCTTGGATTGCGGATTCTGCCTGACCGGGACGCTGGGGCTCCGACGCAATCTCCGCGCGCATGAGATCGTGGATCAGGTGCTGCTCGCCCAGGACCATTTACAAGCACGTGAGCGGCTAACGAACTTGGTCTTCATGGGCATGGGGGAACCTCTGGCGAATCTTGATGCCGTGGCCGACGCCGTCACATGCCTCACCGATCACACCTGGGGGCTCGGCATCTCCGCCCGACGCATCACGATCTCGACGGCAGGACTCGCCTCACGCATCAAAGACGTGGCGCCACTGAAAGTGAATCTCGCGATCTCGCTCAACGCCACGACCGACGACCTGCGGCAACAGATCATGCCGGCCGCGAACCGGCTCCATTCGATTCAGGCCCTGCTCGCCGCCTGCCGCGCGTACCCGCTCGGGGACCGCGATCGCCTGACCTTCGAATATGTGCTCCTCGCTGAGGTCAATGACCGGGCTGAAGATGCTACCCGCCTCGTCAAACTTCTCCGAGACCTTCGATGTAAGGTCAACCTGATCGCCTTCAACCCCTTCCCCGGCAGCGCGTATCGGCGCCCATCTGATGTCGCCATTGATGCGTTTCAAGCCATCCTCCGCCGGGGCCGTCTCGATGTCTACCTTCGTCGAAGCCGTGGCCGAGACGTCCTGGGCGCCTGTGGCCAACTCGGCCGACTCGAGACCGGCGAGGGAGCGGTTGCCTTGACACAGATTCAAGCCCGTTGTTAGCATGAATCCCGTACATGACTAAACAGAGTTCACTCCCCAATTCGGCGCGCGCTCACTGCTCGGTTCTAGCCTGCTCGCTGCTTGGTCTCCTCCTCTCGCTCGGTCAGCCTTCATCCAGCCATGCCGTCGACCCCAAGGAATACACCCTGTCCAACGACATGAAGGTGATCCTCGTCGAGGTTCCGAAGGCGCCCGTTGCCACGGTGCAGGTCTGGTACAAGGTGGGATCACGGAATGAGGTCATGGGCCGGGCCGGACTCTCGCACATGCTGGAACATATGATGTTCAAAGGCACGGCGAAGTACCCCAAGGGCACATTCTCGCGCCTGGTGCGCAAGAACGGCGGCATGGACAACGCGTTTACCAGTCAGGACTTCACGGCCTATTTCGAAAATCTCGCGGCGGATCGCGTGACCTTGGCCCTCGAACTCGAGGCGGACCGGATGCAGGGACTTATTCTCGACGCCAACGAATTTAAGACCGAGCGGGAAGTGGTCAAGGAAGAGCGTCGTCTCCGGAACGAAGACGATCCTCAAGGCGCACTGGTCGAAGCCCTCTTCGCCCAAGCCTTCATGAGTCATCCCTATCATTGGCCTGTGATCGGATGGTTTTCCGACCTCGATGCCATGAACCTCGATGATCTCCAACGCCACTATGACACCTATTACTCGCCGAACAATGCCACGCTGGTCGTCGTCGGCGATATCAAGGCGGAAGCGTTGCTGCCGGTCATCGCCCGACTCTTCGAGCCAATTCCGAAAGGTCCGTCGCCGAAAACACTGACTGTCACCGAGGGGCCGCAACGGGGGGAGCGCCGCTTCCTCCTGAAGCGCGAGGCCCAGGTCCCCTTTGTCATGATGGGATACCGGGTCCCGAACTACACCAGTGACGACTCCTATGCGCTGAACGTCCTCGAATCGATTTTGTCCCATGGCAAGAGTGCCAGGCTCTATCAGAGCCTCGTCTACGAACAAAAAACGGCCTTGGCCGTGGGAGCCGATTATGGGTTGATGCAGGCCGATCCGGGGCTGTTTTACTTCTATGCCGTCGTAAAACCCGGCGAAAAAGTCGAAGCCGTCGAGGACGCCGTTGCGAAAGAGATCCAGCGCCTCCAAGCAGAGCCCCCGACTGACCTCGAGCTACAGCGGGCGAAAAATCAGATCGAGGCGGCCCACATTTTTGAGCAGGATTCCAACTTCCGGCAGGCCATGTTGTTAGGGGAAGCCGAAACGATCGGTGCCGGTTGGCGAAAAGTCAGTCAGTTTGTCGAACGAACTAGGGCCGTCACTGCCCAAGATGTCCAGCGGGTGGCCTCGCAATATCTGACGGCCGACATGCGCACGACGGGGACCCTGATTCCGCTCCCTCCGCAAACCCAGTCGGCGTTACCGCCACCCTCCCACTAGTGAGCCACTGCAGATGACACGACGACAAGGTCCCGTTTCGCCGAACAGTCAGCACAGGAGCCGGTCCAGCGTCAGGGTCCTGACCGGCCTGTTCTGTTTCGCACTCTGTCTTCCTGCGGCCTGGGTGCAGGCCGCGGACATCACGCCGACGCGTTCTGTCACCGCCAATGGCATGACCGTGTTATTCCTGGAACAGCACTTTCTCCCAACCGTCGAGATACATGCACTGGTCAAAGTCGGATCGGCCCAGGATCCGCCGGACAAAGCCGGCTTGGCGAACCTTACGGCAAGCCTGTTGGATGAAGGCACCCTCACTCGGACCTCCCGGCAAATCGCCGAACAAATCGATTTCGTAGGAGGGTCGCTTGAGGCCCATGCCTCAGAAGACTACACCACCGCTTCGACACGCGTGCTCAAGAAAGATGCGGACCTCGGGTTTACACTCCTAGCCGACATACTCCAACACCCGGCGTTCCACAAACAGGAATTCGAGCGTGTGCGGACACAGATTCTCGGCGAAATCGTCAGTGATGACGACGATCCGGGCAACGTGGCGATGAAAGCATTTCACCAGTTGATTTTCCACGGCCACCCCTACAGCTGGCCGGCGCATGGCACCGAGGACACGCTGAACAAAATCACCGTGGCCGACGTACAGCAATTCCATGCCCGAGAATATGTGCCCAACCAGACCATTCTTGTCGTGGTCGGAGACTTGACCCAAGAGCAGGCATCGGCACTCGTGCAGACGCATTTCGGTTCATGGAAGAAAGGGACGCCCTCGCTCGCCCAACTCAAGAAGCCGTCCCCACTCGACCGCAAGATGGTCCAGTTGATTGAGAAAGATCTGACACAATCCACAATCGTGCTCGGTCATACCGGCGTCAGTCGCATCAACCCGGACTACTATGCGATCACGGTCATGAACTATATTCTGGGCGCCGGCGGATTCTCCTCGCGCCTGATGGATTCTATTCGCGACAAACAAGGCCTGGCTTACGGCATCATGAGCCAGTTCGATTCGCGAGTCATGCCCGGCGCGTTCTTCATCAGCCTGCAGACCCGGACTGACGTCACGAATCAGGCCATTACGAGTGTGCTGGCGGAGATCAAGACGATCCGCGAAACCCCGGTCACGGATCAGGAGCTCGGCGAAGCGAAATCCTTCATCGTCGGCAGCTTTCCGCTGCGCATCGATTCGAGCGCCAAGTTGGCCAACGTCCTCGCCCAGGTGGAGCTGTACAACCTTGGCTTGGACTACTTTACGAGTTATCCTAAAGCTATCGAAAAGGTCACCAAGGACGATGTCCTCCGTGTGGCCAAACAATACCTCGACCCGCAACACTACGCCCTGGTCGTCGTCGGGTCGATTGCGAAGGCCAAGGTCAAACAGTAAGCGGCAGCCTTCGACTCGCACACAATCGTCTCCCTCTGGATCTCCATGGTTTCCACAAGTCCAACGACCGATAAGGTCTTGCGAGCACGGCAAATTCTCCACGAGATGGGCTCAGTGATCGTTGCCTTCTCCGGTGGCATCGACAGTTCGCTCGTCCTGAAACTGGCCCATGAAGAACTGGGCTCGCAGGCCCTCGGCGTGACCGCCGTCTCGCCCACACTTCCCGCATCGGAACTCGCGTTGACGCGGCAACTCGCGACGGAAATCGGCGCACGCCACCGGGTGGTGGAAACCGACCAACTGGAGATCCCCGACTTCGTCCGCAATGATGCCACCCGTTGCTACCACTGCAAGACGGACCTGTATACGCTCCTTGGTTCACTGCAACGCGAGTACGGGTCGACCTGTATTGTGGATGGCACCAACGTCGACGATTTGGGAGATGATCGCCCCGGGCTGAAAGCTGCCCGTGAGCACGGAGTCCGCAGCCCGTTGCTGGAGGCCGGCCTCTCAAAGGCCGACATCCGGGAGGCGGCACGATCACTGGGACTGTCGAATTGGGACAAACCCGCCGCTGCCTGCCTCTCCTCACGCGTGCCACGCGGCATTACCATCACACGCTCGACACTCTCGCGTGTCGAGCGCGCAGAAGCCGCCTTGATGCAAGAAGGCTTTCGCCATTGTCGCGTGCGTGATTACGATGAAGTGGCGCGGATCGAGCTCGCTGTGGACGAGTTGCCGAGAATCCTCGAGAGCGGTCGGCGGGAACGGTTGGTGGCAATTCTGAAAGAGGCAGGGTATCGCTTCGTCACCCTGGATCTGGAAGGGTACCGCCAGGGGGGCGTGAGTCTCCCCCCCGGCACTCTCGGCTAGTTTCGGTTTTGATAGGCCTTCGCGAGGGCATCCAGCGCTTCGTCGGCAAGACGGCGATGGTCGCCTTCGGTCAGTGCACGCCCGACTACCTTCTCAGCCACCATCATCGCCAAGTCAGTCGTCTGAGAGCGTATGTCTTGGACGGCTTTGCGACGTTCGGCCTCGATCTCTCGAGTCGCGTCCCCCTTGATCCGCTCGGCATCCGCCGTCATGCGCTGCTCATTTTCTTCCATCAAGCGCTGGGCGCGCTCTTTTGCCTGAGCCAGCAAGGCTTCTGCTTCTTTGGCAGAGGCGGCCAACTTGGCTTCGTATTCCTTGAGCTTGCGCTCGGCCTCTGAACGATGCCGTTCGGCCTGATCGAGACTGTCCTTGATCTTTTTCTCCCGCTCTTCGAGCATCCCCAACAAGCTAGGGAACGCATACTTATAGAGCAGGAAAAACAGGATCCCGAAGGAGAGAATCTCCCAGAAGATCAACGACGAGAAGAAGTGTGATTCAAATTGAGGCATAGTCTGTTACCCAAATGAGTTGAGGGTTCTGATCCGGGCATGGACCCCAGCATCAGGGCTCGACCGACAACGCGCTACTTGCGCAAGCCCATGATGATGAACGCAATGACCAGCCCGTACAGTGCGATGGCTTCGACGAGCGCGAACCCAATCCACATGTACTTGCCGACGCGGCCTTCCGCTTCCGGCTGCCGGGCCACGGCCTCGATCATTTTTCCGAAGATGTACCCGATCCCCACGCCGGCTCCGGCAAACCCTGCCGCCGCCAATCCCATACCGACCAACGCTGCTGCTGCTGCATCCATTGTTTAACCTCTCCTCCCTTTATAGACAACTCAACCTAATGTGCGTGCTCGCTATGACCGTGCAACGTCACGGCATCGCCTAAATAGACACAGCTCAGCACGGTAAAGATATAGGCTTGAATAAACGCAATGCCGACTTCCAACCCGTTCATGGCGATCGTAAAGGCAAACGGCAACCAGCCGATCAGCAACCCGCCGCTGATGGCCAACCCGAACAAGACGCCCAAGATGACGTGACCGGCGGTCATGTTCGCAAACAACCGCACCGCCAACGAGATCGGCCGAGCCAGCTGACTGATCAATTCAATCGGAATCATCAGGGGCAGGAGCCAACCCGGCGTGCCCGGCGGAACAAGGATGCCCAGGAATTTGGCGCCGTGAAGCGAAAATCCCAGCACCAAACTGAGTCCATAGACTCCGACCGCAAAGACCGCGGTCACGATAATCTGACTGGTCACGGTATAGGATCCGGGAATCAGTCCCAGCAGGTTGGCAAATAGAATAAAGAGGAACAATGTGGCGATGAGCGGAAAAAACTTCATGCCCGGCTCGCCCATGGTGTCCAGAATGATCCCCCGAATGAACTCCACGATCAGTTCAGCCAGATTCTGCAACTTCCCTGGAACCAGCTTGCGTGAGGCTGCGGCGGAAATCATCAGAAATGAAACCAACCCCACCACCACCCACATCAAAATGACGGCTTTATTGATGGAGATATCGACCCCGGCCGGCACGAGGGGAATCAGATCGTGCAATTCAAACGCATGTAACGGACTTTCTTCCACGATGATCCTTTGTCAGTCAGACGATTCAGGTTAACTCTGCCATCGTTGCGCGGCTCGATAGGCGCTTCGCACACCGGCTGCAGCGCCCAACCCCAAGCCGATCACCAGTCCCCATGGATTGGAATCCAGCAGATAGGTGTCGACCACCCAACCCAAGCCCCCGCCGACAATCAACGCAGCGAGCAGTTCCGTCCCGATCCGGACAGCTTGCCCGAGCCCCGCATATAACGGATCCTGAGAGGGGGGCATCACGCGCTCACGTACGGCACTCTTCGGCACAGTCGGATAGAGTGCGCCCATCGGCGGGCGCGCCATTCAAGCAAATTCGCTGGGGACTTGTCAAGAAGTTGGCCCGCTATGACCGAGCGGGATGATGCGGTATAGTCTTTTCCTTGGGGTGGACAACTCCAGGCGCCGACGTTCATGACTGATTCCTCACAACAGGCATTTCTTGACGGGCCGCCACAACCGTTGGTTGTGGTTCGTCCGCAGCCCGACGCCGACCCGTTTGAGCTGTATCGTCGCCTCGCGTCCACCAGTCGGCCGTCATTTCTCCTCGAAAGCGCGAACGGCAGTCGGAGCACCGCACGGTATTCCTTCTTCGGCAGCGAGCCCTACCTCACGTTGAGCGGTCGTGGGCAGGAGCACCATGTGGAAGAGGCAGGTCGGGCGACTGTGGCCGCTGGCTCCGCGTTCGAGGCCCTTGGCCGGATCCTCGGCGGTTCGGTGATCTCGCCGATCGAGGGCATCCCGCCGTTTTTTGGCGGCGCGGTCGGGTATCTCAGCTACGATCTGGTCCGTTCCTTCGAATCACTTCCCAGCTTGGCGACGGACGACGTCGGTCTCCCCGACATGCATCTGGCCTGTTTCGACCTGGTCGCGGCGGTCGACCACCTCACAAACCAACTGTACCTGATGTACTGCCCTCCCCTCTCACGCTTTGCGGCAGAACCTCGAGAAAAACTGTACCGCGAGGGCCGTGACCGACTAGCGGAGTTGGAGGCTCGCCTAACGAGTCCACGCCCCCCCGCTACCTTCCACGCCTGGCCTCGAACGGCAACGTTGGCTCCCAATCAATCGCGTGAGGCCTATACCGCGCGCGTCCGACGATGCCAAGACTACATCGGCGCCGGGGACATCTATCAGGCCAATCTTTCTCATCGTTTCACCCTCAACCTCGACGCCGCGGCACCACGGCCGGAGATCACCGCATACGCCACGGCGCTCTATGGCCGCCTGCGCGACGTCAACCCCTCGCCCTTCGCGGGGCTGCTCCATTTGCCCGACCTCAGCCTCGTCAGCAACTCCCCCGAGCGGCTCGTCCGTCTCTCCGGATCAGAAGCCAGCACGCGGCCCATCGCTGGAACCAGGCCGCGTGGAGCCGGCGCGCAGGAAGATCAGCACCTGCACGCTGAATTACTCGCCAGTCCCAAGGAACGCGCCGAACATGTCATGCTGGTCGATCTCGAGCGCAATGACTTGGGCAAGGTCTGCCGCTACGGCACCGTGCAGGTTAATGAGTTCATGACCGTCGAACAGTATTCACACGTTCGCCATCTGGTCTCCGACGTCACAGGAATTCTCAAGGCGGGCACTTCACCCCTTGACCTCGTCCGGGCCGTGTTTCCCGGCGGCACCATCACTGGCGTTCCCAAGCTGCGCTGCATGGAAGTCATCGAAGAGTTGGAACCGGTGCGGCGCGGAATCTACACGGGAGCCCTCGGATACTTTTGCTGGAGCGGCGACCTCGACCTGAATATTCTGATTCGAACCCTGCTCCTGACAAAGACGCACGGCTATCTGCAAGTCGGCGCCGGCATCGTAGCCGACTCGGATCCCGATCGCGAATATGAGGAAACGCTCGCCAAAGCGGGCGCATTTTTTAACATCCTGGAGGCTGGCCGCTGATGTGGGTGTTCCTGAACGACCGATTCGTGCGCAAAGAAGAGGCCGTCGTCTCCGTGTTTGACCATGGATTCCTCTATGGAGACGGCGTCTACGAAACCCTACGCTCCTATGGCACACGGATTTTCATGCGCGACCAGCATCTCGCTCGGCTGCGTCGCTCGGCCGAGTCCATCGGCCTCACGATTCCCATTCCCGACGTGGAGTGGCCGAAGTTGCTCCATGAGGCCATGCGACGGAATGAGGTCGGGACCGATCATGCCGACGCCTATCTCCGCATTACCGTCTCTCGGGGGGAAGGAGAGATCGGCCTCGATCCGGCACTCTGTCCCCGTCCCACTGTGGTCATCATGACGAAGGCGCTTCATCCACCCTCAGCACAGCTCTTGCGGGACGGCGTCTCACTCACCGTCGCCCAGACCAGACGGAATCTCCCCGCCGCGTTGTCCCCGCAGATTAAATCCACCAATTTCCTGAACAACATTTTGGCGAAACGCGAAGCCATCGCAGCCGGAACCTTCGACAGCCTCTTCCTGAACTGGAGGGATGAACTAACCGAATGCACGATCAGCAATCTCTTTTTCATTTCCGACGGCACCGTCCACACCCCGGCGCTGGATTGCGGCATTTTGGACGGCATCACGCGAAGCATCATCATGACTCTCGCTGCGGAGGAAGACCTGCCGGTTCGTGAGGGCTACTACCACCTCACCGACCTTCGTAAGGCGGAAGAATGTTTTCTGACGAACACCAGCATGGAGGTCATGCCGGTATCACGTGTCGAGACCTACACCATCGGGGATGGTCGCCCCGGCCCCCTCACTCGCCGGCTGCAGGCGCGTTTCGCCGCCAGCCGAACCAGATTTCTCGAAGCAGTCCCCTAGCGCACCACATCGGCCAATCGTATTGATATCAATGCCTTACAGAGAAACCTCGGCGACAGGACGGAGTAAGGGTTTTTGACAGGTTGGGGGTCGACTGCTACGGTTGAACCATCGGCAAAGCACACCATACAGGCACAGGCGCCTCAACCCCGATGGCCCGATTCAACCGCATCACGCCCTTGCTTCTGCTGTCCGCAACGCTCGTGCTGACAGACTCACCCGTCCAGGCCGAGGTCTACCAATACATCGATGCCAACGGCACCATCTCGCTGACCAATGTGCCCAACGACCCACGATACAAACGCGTCACGTCGGAACTCCCTCGCTCCCGCAGTGTCATTTCCGATCGTGAGCTCGAGCCGGTGATTGCTCGACATTCTCGCGCCCATCGCCTGCATCCGGCCCTGATTCGCGCGGTGATCAAAACGGAGTCCGACTTCGATCCACTGGCGGTCTCACATGCCGGTGCCGTCGGCCTGATGCAACTGATGCCCCAGACTGCGAGACGTCTCGATGTGCGGGATTCCTATAATCCGGATGACAATATCGGCGGGGGAACCAAATATTTACGGCAGCTGCTGGATCGCTTTAACGGAAATCTTCCACTGGCCTTAGCAGCCTACAATGCGGGAGAGCAGGCGGTGGAACGGTACCAGGGGCTCCCCCCCATCCCTGAAACGCGGCAATACGTCATCAAAGTGCTGCGCTATTATCGCACCTTCCTCACGAACGACCGGCGTTCTTCTTCCCGGCCTTACCGTGCACCGGCTCCTGGGTCGCCAGGACGAGGTCTTGCGCATTCGATGGCATCCCGCTAATCGGACCCTGAGCCAACAATAGCTGACTGTGCTGCCGCCATCCCGGTCGATTGGCTTCAGGAAAATCCGATCGGTAGTGGGCCCCGACACTGCTTTCCCGCCAGAGCGCCGCATCGGCAATACAGCGCGCCACCTGCACCATATTCTTCACTTCAAGGGCTGCCCGCGAGGAAAATGGTTTGGTCAGCAGGCGCATCCAGCGTACCAGTTGTGCAGAGGCGCTGATCAACGAATCACCCGAGCGTACTAAGCCAACCTTCCCCCACATCAGACGACGTAACGAACTGCGGAGTTTTTCCGGGTCATCGAGATCGGTCGGTCTCCCCTGCTCCAGGTCTTCAATCGAAGGCACCGACACCGACTCTGAGAAATGCCCTGCATGAGCCACCGCAGATTGCGCGGCGCGCATGCCGAACACCAACCCTTCGAGGAGCGAGTTGCTGGCCAATCGATTCGCCCCATGTACCCCGCTGCACGCAACTTCTCCCGCCGCATACAGGCCGGGCAACGTCGTTGCGCCATGCACATCCGTCCATACCCCGCCCATCATGTAATGGGCACTGGGCGAGACAGGGATCCATTCTTCCGTCATGTCGATGTCGTACCGCAGACAGGTCGCATAGATGGTGGGGAACCGCCGTTTGACGAAGGCCGCGCCCAAATGCGTCACATCCAGATAGACGTGCCGCGCACGCGTCGCCGCCATTTCCGACCAGATCGCCCGTGAAACCACATCACGCGGGGCCAGTGCGCCGTCCGGATGGTACCGATGCATGAATAACTCACCCTTGATGTTCCGGAGCTGCCCCCCCTCTCCGCGAATGGCCTCCGAGAGGAGAAAAGGAGGACTCGACGGCAGGTATAACGAGGTGGGATGGAATTGCACAAACTCCATGTCCATCAACAATGCCCCGGCCCGTAACGCCATCGCCATGCCGTCTCCGGTCGCATTGCCGGGATTGGTGGTGCGGGCATAGACCTGCCCTGCGCCGCCTGTCGACAAGACCACCGCGCTGGCCGGAAGGATTGTGCGCTCGCCCGACATCTCGTTGAGGACGATCGCACCGCAACAACGCCCGTCGACCACGACCAGATCGACCGTGAATCGCCGATCCAACCGCTGAATACGCCGTTGCCTGGCCGCATACGTCATCAGCGCGCGAACCATCTCATTGCCGGTGGCGTCCCCGCGCGCCCGGAGAATCCGGCTCCGGCTATGGGCGGCTTCACGCGTGTACGCAAACCGTTTGCCGATCTTGTCGAACTTCGCGCCCCACGCAATCAGCTCCTCGATCCGGTCCGGCCCCTCTTCGACCAACACCCGCACAGCTTCACGACGGCACAGGCCATGACCGGCCTTGAGCGTGTCCGCGAGATGACTGCCGACGTCATCCTCTTCGCTGAGCGCCACCGCGACACCACCCTGGGCATACATGGAATTGCTTTCCAGCGGATGGCCTTTGGTCAACATCAGCACACGCCCCGCTCGGCTGAGCTCGATCGCCGCGCGAAGACCCGCGACGCCGCTGCCGACCACGAGAAAGTCTGTTTCAATCTTGGGGGAAGAACTGCGGGCTGACATGGCTAGGGTTTGGGTGCGCTACGCGCGGGATCTTCGCTCAGGTTCACTCGCGAGCCCATGCCGAACGGCAGGTCGCCCTGCGCCTCTCGGAGCAAAATGGACTGCGTCCCCACCCAAGCAAGACGCCCATGACCACGCTGACGCGTGCCCACCTCGCCGGGGGTCCGTTTCCACTGGCCTTGCCAATGGACAAAGACATCGATGTTGTCGCCCTCGATCAGAATGCGCTCGATGGAAAACTCCAACTGGATGGACTGAAAGGTGTCGAAGTCGCTCTGGATCTCCCGTTGGACCTGATCCAGATTGCCGGATGGCAGCAACAATCCTTCCAACGCATTCCGGTCCCGTTCGACGTAGGATTTTCGGAGCAACTCCACCGCCTGATCGATTCGAAGAATGCGGTCGTGGTCGTCCTTGTACTGAATGGTTTTTCCGGAGCACCCGATACTGAGTACCAGTAAAAGGCCTAACAGGAACCGACCGAGACGGCGGCCGAAGAGTGTGCCAGAGTGGATCATGGCGCAGTATAGGAACCTTGGCAGAACGAGGTCAAGCAAACAGCCAGGGCCGCGCGCATGGGCGTGCCCCGCAGCCCGTGTGGCAATCCTGCGGGAAATGGAGAGCAGAATCTTGGCTTGCATTTTGAGCTGAAACCCACTAGACTCCCGCGCCTAGCAGTTGGAGATTGAATGTATGGCGAGTGTCCTCAAGAAACGCCGGAAGAAGATGCGCAAGCACAAGTATAAGAAATTGCGCCGGCGTCAGAAATTCTTGCGTCGCAAGAGCTGAGTTCATCACGACATAATGGACGGAGGGATCCGTGCCCGAAGGAAAAAAAGTTCGCATCCGCGTTCGAACGGTGAACTGTACCTACGTCGGGGATTTCCTGATCCCGCCCATGCGTAATCGTGTGTCCGATGCGATCAACGAGGAACAGCGGCTGTTCATCAGCCTGACTGACGTCTTGATCAATGACAAGGATCGGTCGGACTTTGTGGCGATCAATAAGAACCTGATCGAGTCCATCGCTCAGCTCTAGTGCGCCCTCACCCCATTACGAAGGTCGTGTCGTAGTCCTTTCACCGCATCCACGGTACAGGGCTCCGTGCCTGCCCCCCTGAATTCATTGTCGTAACACCGATGTTCTCGTTCAAACGATTCTTCCCCTTTCTCAAGCCCTACGTCCCCCGGATGATCGCCGCCGCCATCATGGTCATGGCGGTCGCCGCGGTGAACTTGGCGTTGCTCCGGCTGGGCGGCACCCTCTGGGATGTCATCACCGTGCAGCACGATGCCGACCGCATGGCACAGATGATCCTGCTGCTCCTCGGTCTGGTCCTGCTGCAAGGGCTCTGCTCCATGGGCCACAGTTACCTGACTGCCTGGGTGTCACAGCGAGTCATGGCGGATTTCCGGACCCACCTCTTCGCCCACCTGCAAACTCTGTCCGTCAATTTCTTCTCCAAGCGCCGGACAGGCGAATTGATGTCGCGGTTGATGAACGACGTGACCGTGATTCAGAACGTCGTCACCGACACTCCCATCGACGCAGCCAAGCAGGTCGTCACCTTCATCGGCGGCGCGGGCTTCCTGTTTGCGATGAACTGGCAGCTCTGCCTGCTCATTCTGGTTCTGCTGCCCTTGCTGGTTGTCGTGGCCAAACTGTTCGGCAGACGCTTACGTGCACTCTCGACCACCATTCAAGACCAAACCGCCTCCGTCAGCACGCTGGTAGAGGAAGTGATTGCCGGCATCCGGGTCGTGAAATCCTTCGTGCAGACCAAGCGGGAAGAGCAGCGATTCGTGTCGCAAGTGCAGACCGCCATGGAACTGTCCTTGCGCCGCGCCACCATCATGGCCTGGTTCGTCCCGACCATTACCTTCGTCACCTTCGCCGCTGCCGCCATGGTGCTGTGGTATGGAGGCAGGCAGGTCATCGACGGAACCGTGTCTCCCGGCGACCTGTTCGCTTTCGTATTGTTTGCCGGCATTCTGATCGGACCATTCGGATCCGCCGCCCGCGTCTTTGCACAGATCAAGGAAGCCCAGGGCGCCATGCAACGTGTCTTCGAAATTCTTGACACCCACGCCGAAATCGCTGACGCGCCCAACGCGATCGAACTCCCGCCCATCAAAGGACATGTGCGCGCCGAACATATCGGCTTTGCCTATGACCCCCGGCAACCCGTGTTGTCCGATGTCTCCTTTGAGGCCAAGCCTGGCGAACTCATTGCGATTGTCGGACCAACCGGTTCAGGGAAAACGACGATCATGAACCTCTTGCATCGCTTCTACGATCCCACGTCGGGTCGACTGACGGTGGACGGTCATGATGTCAAAGATGTTCGGCTCGACAGCCTTTACCGGCAAATCGCGCTGGTTCCCCAGGATACGATTCTGTTCGGCGGGCCGATCCGTGACAACATCCGCTATGGGCGCGAGGATGCAACCGAAGAAGAAATCATCGCCGCCAGCAAAGCCGCGCATGCGCACGAATTTATCGCGGGATTCCCCGACGGCTACCAGACCATCGTCGGAGAAAAAGGCATCAATCTCTCCGGTGGCCAACGGCAACGTGTCGCGATCGCGCGCGCGATTCTGAAAAACCCGCGCATCCTCCTGCTCGACGAAGCCACGTCCGCGCTGGATACCGAATCGGAGCGACTGGTGCAAGAAGCTCTGGAAGAGCTCATGGTGAACCGCACCACCTTCGTCGTCGCCCATCGGCTGAGTACCATTCAACGTGCCGACCGTATCCTGGTGCTGAACAAAGGGAAGATCGTCGAATCAGGCACCCATGCAGCGTTGCTGGAACAACGAGGCCTCTACCACTATCTCTACACATTACGGCTCAGCGAACTCCCGATGTAACCAAGAACGAGGTCCCTGATGAGCAGGCAGGTCGTCGTCAGTGTCACTGCAACGCTTCTTCTCCTGTGGACCGACCTGCTCTCCGCTCTGCCCCCGCTGCCCAAACCCGATCACATTGTACTCGTGATCGAGGAAAATCATGCCTTTTCCCAGATTGTTGACTCACCGGCCGCCCCCTATTTCAATGCATTGGCAGCGAAAGGGGCGCTGTTGACCAACTCCTACGGCGTGACCCATCCCAGCCAACCGAACTATATCGCGCTCTTCGCGGGCACCATCGACGGGGTCAGCAAAAACACCTGTCCGACCTCGCTGACGGTTCCCAATCTGTCCAGTACACTGACCCAAGCCGGACAGACGTTCATCGGCTATGCAGAAGACCTGCCCGCCGTCGGATCCATCGAGTGTGTCGCGGGCGCCTATGTGCGCAAGCATAATCCCTGGGTCAACTGGCAATCGTCTCCCATCAACACGGTCCCCGCCGCCAACAACCGTCCGCTGACCGATTTCCCGACAGACTTCAGTACGCTACCGACCGTCAGCATCGTCGTCCCCAATCAACAGAACGATATGCACGACGGCAAAGACCCCGACCGCATTCAACGCGCAGACCAGTGGCTCCAGACTCATCTCGATCGGTACGTGGAATGGGCACAGACGCACAATAGTCTGTTGATCATCACCTGGGATGAGGATAACGGGAAATCAGACAACCACATTCCGACGATTCTGGTAGGACCGATGGTACGACCGGGCCGCTACGGAGAGCCCACGGACCATTACGGTGTGTTGAGAACCATCACGGAGATGTACGGAGCGAACCCGGTGGGATTGAGCCGCCAAGCGGCGCCCCTCACCACGATTTGGGCCACGCCGGAGTTCACACCTTAGCCCGCATTATTCATGAACGCTTCTGCTGCACTCGCCAATCCGCTGTCCCGGCAGACCGGCGGGCTCGCCCCTCGGTCTCACGACGCGGCGTGGTGATTTCGCGACGAACCGTCATGAATAGTGCGGGCTAGCCGTTTCCTGACACCCCCTTCGAGCGCGACTCCAGGCCTTCCACAACTCCATGATCAGGAACGGTAGCGTCCCCAACCCGGCGATCACTGCCCATTCGTCGGCCCGCAGAGGCACGACTTTAAAAATCTCCTGCCCCCAGGGACTCACCAGAATGCCCGCCTGCAAGAGCGCCGAGACCAGCACGGCGCCCACCAGCATCGGATTGCTCGCCACCCCGATCTGAAACAGCGAGTACCGATCATGGCGGCAGGTAAAGGCGTGAAGAAATTGTACCCAGACCAGCGTGGTAAAGGTCATCGTTCGCGCGAATGGCACTTCATCTTTCACGATCGACAGCGCGATACCAAAGACCGCCAGAGTCGCCACGGCCATCACCAGGCCCTGCACGCAGACCGTGAGAAATCGGCGCCGGTCGAGCAACGGGGCCTGCGGGTCTCGAGGCGGCCGCTTCATCACATCGGGGGCTGCTGGATCGACGGCGAGGGCGAGGGCGGGAAACCCGTCTGTCACCAGATTGATCCAGAGAATGTGGATCGGAAGCAGCGGCAGCGGCCACCCCAGGACCGTGCTCCCCAGCATCACCAGGACCTCGCTCAAATTGCACGACAACAGATAGTGAACGGATTTGCGAATGTTGGCATAGATACTGCGCCCTTCTTCAACCGCGGCGGCGATGGAGGCGAAGTTGTCGTCGGTCACGACCATATCCGACGCATCCTTGGTCACATCCGTCCCGGTCACTCCCATGGCAATCCCGATGTCCGCCTCGCGCACCGCCGGCGCATCATTGACACCGTCTCCGGTCATCGCCACCACCGCACCTTGTGCGCGCCAGGCCCTGACGATACGAAGTTTGTGTTCCGCCGACACTCTCGCGTACACAGACACGGTCCGCACCCGCGCGGCCAGCTCCGCATCGGTTAAGGCATTCAGTTCAAGGCCGGACAGAGCCTGCGTCGGGCCGCTCGCAAAGCCCGCCTCCCGTGCGATGGCCAACGCCGTGTCCTTATGATCGCCGGTGATCATGACCGTCGCGATCCCCGCGGACCGGCAGAGCTCGACCGCCGATTTCGCCTCAGGGCGCAAGGGGTCTTTCATGGCCGCCAACCCCAGAAAGCACAAGCGCTGTTCCAGCACCTCAGGCTCGAACGACGCCGGCTCCGGATCGAGGACCCGCTGTGCGAACGCCACCACCCGTAGCGCCCGCTGCGCGAACTGCTGATTGCGTGAGAGGATCGCTTGGCGCAGGGGTTCCGTGAGCGGCCGCCGCTCCCCGGTTTCCGTCACATAGTCATCACACCGGCCGAGCAACACATCCGGCGCACCCTTCACATACGCGACAGGTCGCCCCTGCGATCGCCGTACCACCGTCATCATCTTGCGATCAGAGTCGAACGGGAGTTCTCCCAACAAGGGCTGTTCCCGCTCCAACTCCTCTTTCCACCACCCACCCTTTCCACCCGCAACGAGCAGAGCGCCCTCGGTGGGGTCGCCGACGACCGTCCACTTGCCGTCAGCCCGTTTCAATGACGCGCCGTTACACAAGAGCGCTGTCCAGAGCAGCTCACGCAGCGCGCCTTCACGAGGATCACCGCCGACGATCTCGCCCGCCGGCGCATACCCTTCCCCGGTCACCTCGATCACACGGTCATCGAGGGCCACTTGCGTGACCGTCATTTCGTTCTTGGTCAGAGTCCCGGTCTTGTCGGTGCAGATCACCGTCGCCGCACCCAACGTTTCCACCGCCGGCAAGCGACGAATGAGCGCGTGCCGCTTGACCATGCGCATCACCCCCAACGCGAGCGTCGTCGTCACGATCGCCGGCAGACCTTCAGGAATCGCCGCCACCGCCAGACTGACCGCCGTCAGAAACATGTCGAACAGCGGCTCACCTCGCCACACTCCCAGCCCGAACACCACCAGCACGATTCCCAGCGAGAGCGCCAACAGTACATGGCCGAACTGCTCCAGCCGACGTTGCAGCGGAGTGGGCTCGACCGGCACCGCAGTCATCAAGGTCGCAATGCGCCCCAACTCGGTGCCGCTGCCGATCGCCACGACAACCGCCCGCCCCTTTCCACCCGTGACGGTGGTCCCCATGAAGAGCAGATTTCGTTGGTCCGCAAGGGGAAGGTCGCTGTCGGGCAATGCCGCACTCAGCTTCTCAACCGGCGTGGATTCACCGGTCAGCGCGGCTTCTTGCGTGCGCAGGCTCGCAGCCTGGAGCAACCGGGCATCCGCTGGGACGTGGTCGCCCGCCTCCACATCGACGATGTCGCCCGGCACTAACTCCGTCGAAGACAGGTTGAGCCGCGTTCCACCGCGAACCACTCGCGCATAGGTCACGGCCAGGGTGCGCAACGCCGCCAGCGATTGTTCGGCTCGATACTCTTGAAGAAATCCCAACAGCCCATTCAACAACACGATGGCGAGAATGGCACCGGCATCGACCCACTCTCCCAAAAGGCCGGAGACCACCGCAGCCCCGACCAGCACCCAAACGATGAGGCTCGTAAATTGTGCGGCCAACATCTGCCAGAGAGAAGGCGGCAGCGCTTCGGGCAATTCGTTGCGGCCGTTCGACGCACGACGGCGCGTGGCTTCTTCCTCGGTGAGCCCCACGGCCGGGTCGACACCGAACTCCCGGCCAATCTCGTCCTGCGACCGGGCATACCATCGGGGGCGATGGGGCTGTTGCTGGTCAGCCATAGGTAGTGCCGCTTCCTTCCCGTTTCTCTGGTCTCAATTCCCTACGTACAGTTCCCGCCACCGCTCAATGCAGGCTGCCGTGCCACTTTCTGGCGATAAATCAATGACTTCAACCAGATCCACGCTGGGGAGGAAAGTTTTTCCGCCGGCCGACAGGCTGAGGGCTCAATCCCAGCGCAAACTCGCCGATACAGTATCCACAAAGGACGGAGCGCGGCCCGAGAAGGGCATGATTCCTGTGGTGGGAACAACCGTCGCTAGAAGCTGTGGATTTGTGAGAACGGGTGATATATGACACGCTCCTCCTGGTCGACTCCGCATCCGCTACCGGAGAATCTTCGCCGCAGCCTCAAGGAACTCCGCCACGGCCTGCTCGGCCTGCACAAATGCCTAATCGTCTCGGAACAAGTCACGTATGAACGTATCTACGGCCGCATCGCCTCGGCAGGACAACTCTTGCAACTGGTGATGAACGATCCCTGGTTCGCCTGGCTCCATCCCTTGTCACATCTCGTCGTCCGCATCGATGTCGTCCTTGAAGATCAGGAGGAGACCACGATTGAAACCGCGCAGGACCTGCTGGTGGAAGCGCGCCACATGCTGCGACCTTCCGAAGAAGGCGACGGCTTCGAGCGCAGCTACTACGAAGCCTTGCAGCGGACTCCGGATGTCGTGCTCGCCCACGCCAGCGTGAAGAAACTGCTCAGCACGGCCACGACCGACGCCTCCGCCGCTGCAGCCTAACCGATCCTGACGGCCCACAACATCAAAACAACGGATGGTGCGGGGAAGAAGAAAAGGGTGCCGAGCGAGGCGCGTTTCCCCGATTCCCGAGAAATCGCCATCCCTGCTTGTCCCGAACGAGATAGTGCACCTCTTGAAACCAACTATCCAGCGTCACGCGGGCGCCTGACTGCACCTCCGTACCGTACAAGCCGCCGGTACAGGTCAGTTCCACCCGAAGGCCTTCCTCGCTCCGTACCACCTTCATGTCGGAAAAGAGATGCGTCGACGATAAGGCGCGATAGTGCTCGAAGACTTCGCCCCAGATCCGCTCCACATCCGCGAGATGTAGGCCGTGGTAGTTGTACTCCGGCGCGTAAAACTGCATCAGGACGGCACGATCCTGCTTCTCCAACGCCTGCTCAGCGCGATTGAACGCCATCAGCACCTCTTTGACGGTGGAATCGGCCTGTACTGCCTTGGCCCCATTGACCGTCTTTCCCTCACGCGTCAGCACCATGTCGGGAAGCACTTGCACGGCCGCGAGAGCGAATCCCTCTGCCTGGCACCACGCGAGCGCGGCGGACAGCCAGAGGATTCGCCTTGTCCACCAGGCGACACCGAATCCGACCTGGGCCCTGCATGATTCTCGCATCGTGAGTCCTCTCCTCTCAGGATCGCTCGACGGTTCACCGCGACACACATACATCCTTCCCGAAGACTATGCAACGCCGGCACCGGTGAAGACCTGAGGGCCGGAACATCTCCCTGTTGACTCGACTCCTGCCGCAGACGATACCCATGGCCTTTCCCAAGAGAGTCGCCCTTGCCACAATGTCCGGCATTTGAAACCAAAGACCACAGTCCGGACTGCCGACTGGCGCATGATGCCACAGGTGACCGACAGAGCACGGGCAGCGACACCTCCCGCCTGACGGGATGATGTGCGCCGCTTTTATGCTTTTGCTTTGGTCGCCGCAGTGGGGACGATACACTACAGTGACCGCATTCGCCTCACCGTGCGGTGAACAGCAGATCCGGGAATCGCATGCCGCTGTCAACCAAACCGTTTCTCGCGTTCGCACTCATTCTGACACTCGTCGCAGGTGGTCCCGCCGTTGCGGAGGATGGTCCTCAGCTGGTGACGCTCGCCCTCATCGACACCCCCTGGGCAATGCGCCTCGATGTCACCGGATTTCATGTGCAGGTCGACGGCGTGAAACCGGACGGCCGGCGATATCTCCTCGCGACAGATGAAGTCCATTCGATCCAACTCTCTGTCACGCTCGAAACAGTCACCGGACACGCAACGGAGCAGGGCTGTCTCCTCCACCTGGAGCGTGTCGCCAAGACGACCCTGTCATCCGCCACCCAAGGCCTTGTTCGCGACAGCCTCCATCACTTCAGCGTCCTCGAATACGTACGTCCTGCAAATGATGCGGGCCAGGCCGAGCAGCACCATCTCCTGGCCTGTACCGGCAAAGACGACGTGTATGCCGACGTTCATCTTTCGCAAACCCGCAGCCCTGGCGACGAGACGGCCTCGCTACAGCCCCTGCTGCACCGTCTCACCATCGTCGGGGCACCGACGCCCAGCAGCCTCGATCACTTCCGTGCAGGCAGTGCGCCTTACCTGTTGGGACGATTCACCCTGGCCATCCCGCACTATGAACAGGCGCTGCTGCTTGAACAGGCCAATCCGACATTGGATCGTCCGCTATGGCAATTGCTCGTCCACCATCTCGGCACGGCCTACGGCCGGACGGGAAACTTCGGGCAGGCGAAAGCGACCTTCGACTACGGCCTTTCGAAGGAGCCGGCGAATCCGATGTGGCATTACGAACTCGCACGCACCTATGCGGGGATGAACGACCGGGAAAAGACGATGCACTCTCTGGGTGCCGCCTTCTTTTACCATCACGACCGGCGGAGCGACGAACGCATGCCGGACCCCAGACAAGACGTGGCATTCGCCCGCTTCATGTTGGATCCGGCCTTTCGACGGTTGGCGGAATCACTCATGCAACCGGCTATTTGAAAACAATCGCGTCCAGCACACCGACAGCAGCTCACGGAAGGATACGGGAATGGCCAAGCGGAAGAGCACGAGAGTGGAGATGAATCGACCGATCGAGGTGCAAGGTGCACGAGGGGCCAGCCAGGGTATCGTGCGGGATTTCTCTCCGGGAGGCTGCCGGATCCAGCAAGAGAATGCGAAGGTGAATTGTGGGATGCGCTTGACCCTGCGGATCTCCCTGCCGGACCGCATCGACCCCATCGAAATCAAACCCGCCGTCGTCACCTGGGTCGGCAAGGACGCCTTCGGCGTGGAATTTATGAACCTTTCCGCGGAAACTCGGGCGCGGGTGAAAGCCGTCTACGAGTTGCTGCTGGAAGCGCAGACTGCACACGAGGCCGAGCGGGTCATCTCTCTTCCCGGCGTCACCTGGCGCTAACCATCGACAGGCTCATCAACACTCGACGTCGCCCACCGAAGTCTGTCCCGCACCTCACGCGTCATCGCTGAACAACCATCGCACGCCCGGTCGCCATCGGCGCAGACCTCCCGCACCGCCCTTCGGTGCGTACGGACTCCGGTCGATTCACGTTGATCGCGAGGTAATCTGCGAGACGGCACGGAGGATGGAATCAGGCCTTGGGGGAGCGGGCTCGCAGGAGGAGTTCAGCCACCTTGTCGATGATCGCCTTGGGCAAAAATGGTTTCTGCAGATAGGCGGCCTCGGCATCGACCCCATGCGCACCCAACATGTCTCCGGCATAACCGGAGATGTACAACACCTGAATGTCGGGGAACATCGTCCTTGCACCCTGCGCCAACACGGCAGCTTTCATTCTCGGCAGGATCACGTCCGTGATCAACAGGTCGCAGCCTCCCTTGCGTAGCTGCAACATCTGCAACGCCTCCACCCCGTCTGCCGCCGCCAGCACTTCGTACCCCTGGTCGCGAAGCACCGCCGACACCAGGCGTCGAATACCCTCGTCGTCTTCCACCAGCAGAATGGTCGCAGAGGTTTCCGGTTTCGGGCGCGACGCCGCAACCTGTTCGGCCTCGGCCGCCTGAGACGGCACTCGCGGAAACATGACTGTGAAACGCGACCCCCTGCCTAACTGACTGGTCACATCAATGTAACCGCGGCTTTCCTTCACGATACCATACACCGTCGCCAGTCCCAGTCCTGTCCCCTTGTCCAATGCCTTCGTGCTGAAGAATGGTTCAAAAATATGCTTCAACGTCTCGGGATCGATCCCGGATCCGGTATCCTCGACGACCAGTTTGACGAACGGACCGGGAACCGCGCCCGGATGGGTCCGAACATAGGAGTCGTCCAGATCCGCGTTGCCTGTTTCGATGGTCAGAATCCCTCCGTCGGCCATGGCATCGCGAGCATTCAGTGCCAGATTGAGCAACACCTGCTCGATCTGCACCGGATCTCCCAACACGTGCCCTGCCTGGGGATCGAGCACAATCACCGTCTGGATCTGCTCCCCGATCAGCCGGCGTAAAATATCTTCCATGTCGCGGATCAGCGTATTGAGGGGCACGTCCCGCTGTTCCAAAACCTGACGGCGGCTGAAGGTCAGCAGCTTCTTCGTCAACGCCGCGGCACGAGTGCCCGCCTGCCCGATCACCTCGACTTCATGATGGCAGGGGTGCGACCCCAACTGCTGAGTGACCCGATGTGCGTGGCCGATCACGACCATGAGCAGGTTATTGAAATCGTGGGCAATGCCGGCCGCGAGCCGACCCAGCGCCTCCATCTTCTGGGACTGCCGCGCGCTCTGCTCGTCCTGCTTGCGCAGGGTCAAGTCCACGATGGTTTCGATGACGTGTACCCGACCATCGACAGTCGGAGCCTTTGCCCAATGCACCAAGAGCCGGCGTCCGTCCGGCATCTCCACCTGCTCCGAAACCACGTCATCCTTAGTGAGGGCCTCGGGCATACGGCAAAATTCGCACGGTGCCGCCTTCCCGGCGATTTTTTCATAGCAGTGCGCGCCGGCCATGTCGCCGAAGGTCCCCAGACTGGTCCGGTTTTGAAACTGCACGGCATGGTCAGCGGGATTGATGACCGTCACCACCACCGGCTGCGAGTTCAGCAGCACCTGGGGATCATACGAACGACCATCGGACGATTGGGGAGAGCCGGTCATGAGCGTCCTCGTGTGAATCGAAAGATGGGGAAACAGCAGGATGCACGCGCTTCTTTGGTTGTACTACAACAGCCCGTACAGTCAAGGAGATGATCGATTGCATGGGCGCAGATCGTAGGAATTTGCGAAGGCCTTCCGCCGCCCCTTAGTTGCCGTTCTTCACCTTCCCGTAAAATAGGAGCTTCGCCAACTCCGCCGCACCGACATAGGCAACCAGAATGCCGATCAACACCGCCCAAAACATGGGCGGCAGGGGCTCAAATCCCAACAGCCTGCCAAGCGGCGTGACCGGCAACAGCACCGTCGTCAGGCCGACGAAGAGCGTCGACAACAACAACCCCGTTGACGGACGACTGCTTGCACAGGGCCGCCTCGTCCGAATCACCAACACGATCAGCGAGGCCGACAACACCGATTCGACGAACCAGCCGGTACGAAACTGACCGGTCGTCGAATGCAACACCAGCAGCAACACGGCGAACGTCAGGTAGTCAAAGAGTGAGCTGACGAATCCAAACGTCAACATGAAGCGGCGAATGAACGGAATGTCCCAGCGCCTCGGTCGGTCGATCAGCTCGGGATCGACATGGTCGGTGGCGATGGTCATTTCCGGGATGTCGGTGAGGACGTTCGTCAGCAGGATCTGTTTGGGCAACAGGGGGAGAAACGGCAAGAACAGCGAGGCACCGGCCATACTGAACATATTGCCGAAATTCGCGCTCGTGGCCATGAACACATATTTCAGGGTATTCGCGAAGGTCTTGCGCCCCTCGCGCACTCCTTCCACCAACACGCTCAAATCGTGCTCCAGCAGGACAAGATCGGCGGCGTCTTTCGCAACATCCACCGCCTGATCAACGGAAATGCCGACATCGGCGGCGTGCAGCGCCGGCGCGTCGTTGATCCCGTCACCGAGATACCCGACCACGTGGCCTGATGCCCGCAACGCGTGAATGATCCGCTCCTTTTGATTCGGTTCGATTTCGGCAAAGATATCAATCTCGGAAGCTCTGGCGCGCAACGCATCCTCGCTCATCCCACGCAGATCGTTCCCGGTGAGCAGGCGCGGATCCGTCAGACCGATCTTCTGCCCCACGTGCGCCGCTACAAGCGCCTGATCTCCCGTCACGATCTTCAACGCCACGCCAAGCCGCTTGAGTGCCCCCACGGTCTCGGCAATGCCGGTCTTGGGAGGGTCGGCGAAAACCAGCAGACCGAGAAAGGTCATTCCCGTCTCGTGCTCTTTGGAGACATGCTCGAGTCTCCCCATGTCCCGGCAGGCCAGGCCGATCGTGCGAAACCCCTGTCCGCTCAATACGCGAACCTGCTCCCTCACCGAACGGCGAAGGTGCTCGATCGGCACAAGAGCCCCGTCGCGCTGCTCCGCATGGAGACACACAGCCAGCATGCTGTCGACCGCCCCTTTGGTGATCAACAGGTGCGTCTCCGGAGTGGCGACCAGAATCGAGAGCCGCTTGCGCACGAAATCATAGGGCTCTTCCTCCAATTTACAGTACCCGGCCAGTTCGAAACTTCGATGTCGCCGTAACGCCTCATCCAACGGATTCGGAAATCCCGTTTCGAATACCGCGTTCAAATAGCCGAGAAACAGCACTCGTTCACTCGACTCACCATCCACGTTGAGGGCGGCCTGAAGCCGCATGGACCCTTCGGTCAACGTGCCGGTCTTGTCGGAGCATAAGACGTTCATGCTGCCGAAGTTCTCGATCGAGGCAAGGCGTTTCACGACGACCTGTCGCTCGGCCATACGCTTCGCACCATGGGAGAGATTCACGCTGATGATGGCCGGCAGTAATTGCGGCGTCAGCCCCACCGCCAGTGCCATGGAGAAGAGAAAGGATTCGAGGACCGGGCGCTCGAGATAGACGTTCACCGCAAAGATGGCGAACACGAGAAGAAGGGTCACCTCCAGCAGGAGGTAGCCGAAGCGCCGCACACCGCGCTCGAATTCGGTCTCCGGCGGCCGTACCGTCATACGGTGGGCAACGCGACCGAATTCGGTCTCTTTCCCAACCTTCACGATCACCGCACGGGCCTGGCCGCTCACGACATGCGTCCCCAGAAACAGGCTGTTCGTCCGCTGCGGCAAGGGAACGTCCCCGGAAAGCGTCGACGTCGATTTTTCGACCGGATAGGTCTCACCCGTCAACGTCGCCTCGTCGACGAAGAGATCCTTGGCCTCCAGAAGCCGCGCATCGGCAGGAAGGCTGGAGCCGGCGGACAATTCCACGACATCGCCCGGCACGACCGTATCCGCCGCCACCTCGACCACCTGACCATCCCGCCGCACGCGAGCCGTGACTTGCACAAGGGCCAGCAGCCCGGCCACGGCGCGCGCCGCGCGATACTCTTGCCGAAAACTCAGCAGCGCACTGGCCAGGATGATCCCGAGGATGATCAGGGCATCACTGCGCTCCGCGAGAAACAGCGACACACCGGAAGCACACAGCAGAATGAGGATGATCGGGCTGCGGAATTGGGCGAACAGCACACGAAACGGCTGGCTGTCACGCCTGGGCTTCAGCCTAGAGGGTACGGCGGCAGCCAGTCGTCGATCCGCCTCGGCAACGGAGAGGCCCTCCCGCGTGACAGCCAGTTCACGGAGCAGCGCATCTTCGTGACATGCCCAGAAAGGGTTCCCGTTCAGCATGACACCAGGCATCCGTCGTCACACCCACTCCGGGGCATGCTCCTTCACAATCTCCCGTTCAGCACACGTTCGATACAGAGCCGGCAGCACCAGGAGCGTGAGGGCCGTCGACGTAAACAACCCCCCGACGACCACCGTGGCCAACGGCCGTTGCACTTCCGCGCCGATGCCCCGCGCCAACACGAGCGGCAACAGCCCCAGCAGCGTGGTCATCATCGTCATCACCACCGGCCGAAGCCGCAACACGCAGCCAGTCATAATCGCCGACTCCGTCGGTTGCCCTTCGTTCCGCAGTTGATTGATGTACGACACGAGGACAATGCCGTTGCCGACGGCGAGGCCGAACAGTTCGATGAACCCGATCGACGCGGGAACGCTGAGGTACTGCCCGCTCAACCACAGAGAGACGACGCCGCCGATCAACGCAAAGGGCAGGTTGAGAATGATCAAGGTGGCATACCGCAGGGAATGAAACGCCCAGAAGAGCAGAAAGAACACCAACCCCAGCGTGATGGGCACGACCAGCATCAATCGGGCGTTGGCACGCTCCATATTTTCGAACGCGCCGCCCCAGGTGACGGTATACCCTTGGGGCAATCGAATGCCTTCGGCTAATTTCTTCCGCCCTTCATCGACCACACTCCCGATGTCACGCCCCACAACGTTGAACCCGATATAGATTCGCCGCTTCGCCTGCTCACGGCTGATCCGCGCCGGCCCTTCCCGCATATCAATCGCCGCCAGTTCACTCAACGGAATCGGCGCGCCTGAGGCCGACCGCACCCGGATATCTCCGATGGCACCGATACTGTTGCGGTAGGCTTCCGGAAACCGGAGAATCAGCTGAAAGCGGCGCTCCCCTTCATAGACATGCGTCGCAGGCTTGCCGCCCACCGCCGTGGTGATGATGTCCTGCACATCGGAGACGTTGATTCCATAACGAGCGATCTTCTGGCGATCGATGTCGATCGTGAGGTAGGGCTGGCCGGCAACCTGCTCGACCTTGACGTCCTTGACCCCGTCAATGGTCCGCATCAGGTCCGCAATGCGTTCGGCCTGTTGATACAGCAGATCCAGATCGTCACCGAACAGCTTGATCGCGCATTCGGTCCTGATGCCGGAAATCAATTCATCGACTCGCTCCTGAATCGGTTGACTCATGAGCACCGAGATCCCGGGAATTTCCCCCAAGCGATGCCGGATTGCGTCTACCAACCCAGCCTGCGTCTGCGCGGTGGTCCAGGTGTCACGGGGGCGCAGCGTCACGATCGGATCGCTCTCATTCGGCTCTTCGGGACCCACGGCAATGTCGGGCCTCCCGATCTTGCTGACCGACAGACGCACTTCCGGAAATTCCAGCATCACCTTCTGTGTTTGCTTTTCGATGGCGATCGACTCCTCCAGCGAGACGCTCGGCAACCGCACAATCTGCGGAGTCAGCGCGCCCTCCTCCAGAATCGGAATAAATTCCCGCCCCACCAACGGCAGCAGCATCAGGCTGGCCGACACCACGGCCGTCGAGCCCAGCAACACCGGCGCGCGATGGGCCAGCGTCCAGCGGAGCACCGGCTGATAGCGTTCCTTCATCCACCGGGTGAGTCGAGTCTCCTCCGGGTGATCGCCACGCAAAACGAGCGAGGCCAGCACCGGCGACAGCGTCAACGTCACAATCACCGAGGCCAGCAGCGAAATCACTAGCGTATACGCCAAAGGCGCGAACATCTTCCCTTCCATTCCGTGCAACGTCATCAATGGAAGAAATACGACGCTGATGATCAGAATCCCGAACAGAATCGGCCGCCCCACTTCGTTCGTCGCCCGGAAGATGACCTCCAACCGGGAGCGCTGTTGCAGCCGATTTTCCGACAGGTGGCGATAGATGTTTTCGACGACGACCAACGAGCCGTCGGCAATTTCACCGATCCCGATCGCCAGGCCGCCCAATGTCATGAGGTTGGCGGAAAGCCCTGCTCGCTGCATCACTAGGAAGGTGATCAACGGCGTGACGAACAACGACACCGTCACCACGACCGCACTTCGGGCATGGCCGAGGAAGAGAAAGAACACCAGCGTGACCAACACAACCCCTTCTATCAAGGCATCACGCACGGTATGGATCGCCGCACGGACCAGTTCGATGCGGTCGTAAAAGGGCACGACCCTGAGGCCGTCCGGCAAGAGTCCGTCCCGCTGGATAGTCTCGACGCGCTGCTTTACGGCCTCCACGACCTCGCGTGCGTTTCCGCCCCGCAACATGAGGACCGTGCCGGCCACGACCTCGCGTGCGCCGTTCAACACGGCCGCACCATGCCGCACGGCATGGCCGATGCGGACCTCGGCCACATCGCGCACAAAAACGGGCACGCCGTCGGCTTCTTTGACGACGATGCGCTCGATATCGGGCAGAATTTTGATCAGTCCCAATCCGCGAACAATGGCCCGTTCGGCATGCCGCTCCAATACGTTGCCCCCGGCATTGGCATTGTTCTTTTTGACCGCGTCGAAGATGTCCTGCAGGGTCAGCCCGTACTTCCTCAGCTTGTCAGGCTCGACCAACACCTGAAACTGCTTCACAAACCCGCCTAGCCCGTTCACGTCGATCACGCCTGGCACACTCTTCAGCAGAGGTCGCAACACCCAATCCTGCACGGTCCGTTGATTCGTCAGCTTCGTTTCCACCAAGGCAGCGTCGTCCCAAGACACCTCGGGACTGTCGAGATAATACTGATAAACTTCTCCCAGTCCGGTCGTCACCGGCGCCAGCACCGGCTCGAGGCCCGCAGGCAGTCGCTCCCGAACCGCCATGATTCGTTCCAGCACCAACTGCCGGGCGAAATACACATCCACATCGTCCGCGAATACGACCGTCAGCTGCGACAGTGCGAACTTGGAGATCGAACGGATTTCCGTCAAACCGGGCAACCCGTTCATTTGCAACTCGATCGGATAGGTGATGAACCGTTCCACTTCGACCGGCGACAAGCCCGGCGCCTCGGTCAACACCTGCACCTGCACGTTGGTCACATCGGGATAGGCATCGATGGGAATCGACTGGAACGCGAACAGACCGGCGGCAGCGCAGAAGCAGGCCAAGCCAAGGATCAGAATCCGTTGGCGCAGGGAGAATTCCAGCAGCCTCGCGATCATTGAGTAGGCTCGATTTTATGGATGTCGAGTTCGGACTTGATCGCAAAGGCGCCTTTGACGACCACGTCCTCTCCTTCACGCAGTCCTTCCAGAACGATGACGTTCCCGTCTTGCTCATCCCCCAGACGCACTCGCCGGAGTTCAAAGCGGTGCTCAGGCTGCCGCACGAACAACACCTTGCCTCCGCCATCTTGTTGCACGGCGGCCAGGGGCACGGCCAACGCATCCGGTTGCGGCGCGGCATCGATACGTACCATGGCGAACATTTCCGGCTTCAACGCCCGATCCGGGTTGGGGACGGTCACACGAATCCGCATGGTCCGGGTCGCCTGATCTAACACATCGCTGATATAGGTCATGCGCCCGGAGTACACGCCGTGGGGATAGGCTGCCACCACCACATGCACCGTCTCGTTCGGATGAATGAAGCGCACGTCTTTTTCCGGCACGCTGGCCACCACCCACACATCGGACAAATCGGCGATGGTGAAGCAATTCCGGGAGGTTTCCACGACTTCGCCACGCGTGATATTGCGCAGAATCACGCGTCCGGCGAAGGGCGCACGGATCGCGACGTCAGACCGGATCGTTCGCTCCCGTTCGAGCCGCTGAATGTCCTGGTCCGGCACCCCCAGGAGCTTCAGCCGATGTGAAGCCTCTCGAGCATCGGCCTGCGCGGTTTTCATCTCCGCCTCCCGACGCTGCAACTCGGCCAGGCTGATCGCTCGATGTTCATGCAGATTGGCCGCCCGTTCGTGGGCCAACTGCGCTTCATGCTGTCGAGCGGCGGCCTTGAGATAGGCACCTTCTGCCATGCCCAGGTCCGCACTGTCGAGCAGGGCCAGGCGTTCACCCTTCTTGACGTCTCTCCCCACGTCGACCAGTACCTCGACCACGCGCCCTCGTATCAGCGTCGTGACTTCCGCCAATTCGTTTTCGTTGGCATGAATGGTGGCCGGAAATTCGCGATGCAGGGTAAACGGCGCCTTCTGTACCGGCAGAACCTCAATGCCGGCCCTGGCAATTTCAGCTTCGGTCAAATGAACAATCCCATTGGCGGCCTTGTCCGTCGGCTTGTCGGGAGGCGGAAGTGAGGCGGGATCCCGGTCGCATCCGGCCGCTGCCGTCAAGACAGCGGCGAGCAGCAGGCACCGACCGGCTAGCAGGCGGACGACACCACCTCGCCGGTGCGGCCGGAAACCAGCGCGATTTGAGTCCATCATTCGAGAACCCATGTGTCGATGATCTGCGGTACGTACCCCTGCCGTTCTCATGAACAGCAGGGAACGTGCCGCGGGGGAATCGAATATTCAGCAGGAACGGCAAGCCTATCGCAGCGTTTTGCTACGCTAGCGGGAGCAGAAACGGGGTGAAATGCCACAGCAGGATGTTTTGCCCAAGGGATACGGCGCGGGACCATCCGGCCTCAGCGGACCACCAGCACCGAGCAGTGACTCTGCTGAACCACCTTCGTCGAGACGCTACCAAGCAAAAACCGGGCAACTGCCCCCATGCCTTTGGCGCCGGTGACGATCAAGTCGACTTTCTTCTTCGAGGCCACTTTCAAAATCTCCTCAGCCGGCTTACCAAGCTGCACCACTTCATCGACGACATACCCCGCCTTGATCAGTTTGTTGGCACACTGTTCGACCAGACGGGCACCGGCTTCCTTGACCTCAGGATATTTCAAGAACGGCATGGCGTGCATCACCACCACATCAATCGGCTCAAGCCCTTCCCTGGCCTCTGGCTGCAGCTTGGTCAGAAGAAACCGCAAGGCCTTCTCTGATGCCTTGGACCCGTCCGCAGCAAACAACATCCGGCTCAACGGGCGCGGCTCTTCCTTCACGATCAACACCGAGCAGGGCGCGTGGAGGGTCACCTGCGTCGAAACGCTTCCGAGCATCAACCGATCGAGCGCATCCAAGCCACGACTCCCGATCGCGACCAGACCGTCCCGCTGAGGCGCACGCTCCAGAATGGTGGGGCCGGCTGCCCCGCGCTCGGAGACCAGCTTGCCTTTGAACTTGAGCGACGCCATCTGAGCTTTGGCCTCGGCCACGGTTGTCTTCGCTCGCGCTTCGATCCGCTTGATTTCCTCCTGAATGAACGGTTCGTTCCCGATCACCACCGGCTGAAACATGAACGGCGCGCGCAGCGCTTCCACATCGGTCACATGCAGAACGGTCGCCTCGGGCTTCTCCGCGAAGGGCATCCGCGCCACCCATTCCGTCGCCCACTTGCCATACTTCGATCCATCGGTTGCGATCAACACTTTCATAGGTCGCCCCTTCCCGTTCGATCCATCGTCGTAATATTTGAGCAAGCGATGTGCCAGCCTGTCGCATCTTCGCCGCAACAGATCGTTGGGTCAATAGGTTCTTTGAACGGAGAGACGGCGAGTCCTTCGTCGGCCTGTGTGAGGTCAAGGGAAGGTTGCCGCCGGGACCGGAGGGATATGGGTTGAGAGAAGAGCGGAAGAACGGCCGACTACCTCGAGAATAGCACGACGAGCGGACAGAAGGGCCGGCAACCGGATGGACTACCGCCGGTCAGTTCATACGACCATAGATGGCCGTGGATCGCGGCGCGGAGCACCCGATGGTTGTGTGCCCCCAAGCAGAGCGACGTTCCTGCTCACGACCGATCCGGCCCCAGGTCACTCTGCACAGCAACGACCACACCGACCGCAGAAACGACCAACCAACCACCGGCGGGGCTTCGGACCGGCCCGCGACCTGACACCAGGAATGCCACAGCCCAGACCGGATTCTCCGTCCTGCTACGACCCCATAGATTCGACGTTGCGTTTTCACGGATGACCTCCCATCGGTGAACCGGACCCAGTCGGCACAGGCCTGCGTCGTTTCACAGGCACACCATCATGATGAACGCTACCATGTGGTTGCCGATCCGCCAAAAGAGAATTACATTTGAGACACGCTGCACAGACGGTCGGTGAGCGCAACTCTCGCAGGTCGATCAACCGGAGGATCATGGCGAAACAGGTTGAGCCAAGACGAGTGGAAGTAGTCGAGTGGAACCGCGCTGAGCCTGAGAGCAAGGCGATTCGCGAAACGGTGTTTATCCACGAGCAGGGAGTGCCGGTGGAACTGGAGTGGGATGGCCTCGATGCATCCTGCAGCCATGTGCTGGCATGGAACGACCATGGAAAGGCCATCGGCACGGCACGCATGCAACCGAACGGCACCATCGGCCGCATGGCGGTGCTCAAGCAATGGCGCGGGCGCGGTGTCGGCAAGGCCCTGCTCCAAGCACTGTTGGATCTGGCGGCTACGCAAGGGCTTCCGCGCGTGACCTTGTCGGCACAGATCCATGCGCGTGGATTCTATGAACGAGCCGGGTTCCACGTCGTCGGCGAACCGTTCATGGACGCGGGCATTCCGCATCGGAAGATGGTGAAGGACCTCGCGGTGCCATCGGCACAGTCGTAGCCACTCCGCACGTCTTTTCATTTTTCATTGGCAGGGCCCGGCAGGTGAGGGAGACTCCCCTTATCATGGGTACAACCCCGATTCCGCCACCCGACGCTACCGATGAGTTGCACCGATCCCTCCCCAACCGTCCACCCACGATTCGTCCCTATACCCTCGGGCAGCGCTGGCGATCGCGTTATCACGCGATCTGGTATCACTTGAGCGAACGAATGCGCTGGTCGAGACGGCCCTATCGTGAGACGCCGGTCGGCCATCTTTCCGGTCTCGCTCCGTGGCAAGCTACGCGGATCGAGGCCTTGCGGGCGCAGTATGGCGCAACCTTTGAAGCCTGGTACGGTCGCCATACCGCGCTGGCGAACTACGCCTACCTCGATCTACTCGATCAGGCCTGGCACGCGACGGATCGCCTGATCCCGGCAGGTGGCCGCGCCACGGATGTAGGCTGCGCCAACTTCTGGTATGCACACACGCTCCATCGGTTTTTTCGTCCGAGCATATTGACGGGGGTGGATGTGGAGGGGTTCCGGCTCTATCCCACCGGCTACAGTCGTTACGACGCCGCCGCCGGATATGTCACAGATCTTCCGCACACGTCCTTCGTGGTGGCCGACTACAGCACACTGGAAGAACAGGTCGACGTGATCACCGCATGGTTTCCATTCGTGACGCCCGCGCCGGTCCTGGCCTGGAGGCTCCCCCTCACGCTCTTCTCGCCAGAAGAACTCTTTCATCGCATCGCGCGGAATCTGGTTCATGACGGCACGTTTTTCATGGTGAACCAAGGGAGAGAGGAGGCGGACATCGCCGCAGGCTATTGCCACCAGGCTGGGCTTCGTGCTCTGGGCCGGTGGGTCCATCCACGCCCCTTGCGCCCAAGGCCCCATCCCCCGGTGGCGTCCTGGTGGACGACCTGACATCGTACCCCCGACATCACACCTGCCCTCCACGGTCCTCACCGCACCATCCCGCATCTCCTCACCGGAATCGTGCCGCCCTCCTGTCAGAGGGAGGCTGAGGCACTTTCACGATCGTCGTGATGCGATCATCGAGATCGACCTCGATGCGCACAAGATCTCCCTTCGCAAACGATGTGCGCGTAATCCCCACCCATTCGGCCACCCGCAAAATACGCAATTGACCATCCTGACTTTTAAACGTGAGCAACTGATTCCGCACATCCACATGCTCAATGGAATTCATCGGAAACACGACGGCGGTCTGCTGCGCTGGAACCGGCCCCACTGCTCCCAGACACCACCACCCCATCAGCGCCGCCAGGATACCTTTGCTCATCATGACCTCCTTTCGCTGCTCCTGCGCGACCGTCGCAACAGCCGTGCAGCACGCAGCCTCACTCTACGACCGGCGCGGTTGGCCGTCTGTCGCCGTTGGTGCCATTTTCCAGCGGGAGTCTCCGCCGCAGTGTGAGGCTGCCGTTGCTACGAAAAAGTCTTAGCGGGATGACGCGTATGAAACAGCACGAACCGGGGGATGACCGGCACGAACGACAAACCCGTCGCCGGGAGTTGCTGGGAGCACTTATCGCGAGAAGATCAGCATACTGTTCGCGGGAAGCACGAGGTTGGCGGAATAGTCGAAGCCGTGCAACGGGTGAGGCAGCGCGGTGACTTGCCCGCTATTGCCCGCAGTGCCGGCATTGAGCCAATTCTCATAGGCATCACTGTTGAATATTTCACGCCAATCGCCGCCGCCGGGGAAGCCGATCCGGTAGCTGACACGGGTGGCGTTGGCCAGGTGCAGGACCACCAGTACATCGAGGCCTTCACCTTCAACCCAGCGGTGAAAGGCCAGGACACGGTTCTGATCGTGCACATGCACCACACGAAACCCTTCTCCTCGCAGACCAGGACACCGTCGCCGGACCGCCAGCAATTCTCTGATGAAGCGCAGATGGTCGAGCATCTGCTTGTCGCCCTGGTCCAAGCCGGCCCAATAGAGCAGCAGATTTCCGTGAGCCACGAAATCGTCGGACCACTGTTTGTCCTCCAAGAACTCCTGCCCCATGAACAACATCGGAATGCCCGGCGCGGTCAGGCTCAACCCGGTCGCGACTCGCGCCCGGCTCCGTGCGAACCAGGATCGCGGATGGTCGGGATCGCCGAGCCGGGCGATGCGAGCTTCCCGCCCGTTGTACACAATGTCGTGGTTCTCCGGGCCCTGCACGAACCGCCACTGTTGCTGGAAACCTTCCGGCCATAAGCTGCGCGCCAACCCCGTCATGTCGAGCGGTCGTTCATCCGGCGCACTGGCATTCCCAATGACATCACGAATGGCGATCCGCAGCCCGTCCGTCAATGTCGTATCAAACCCGGCGCCGATGAGCGGCGGAGCCACCACGAGCGGATTCACGCCCCAATACTCGGCAAGATGTACGGTCTCCGGTCGCTGTGCATGGAGCGTGGACGTCAAGTCTTGGCAAAACCGCCAGCCGTCCGGCGCGCCGTCGTGATCGATCACGCTAACTTGGTCGTACCGGAATCCGTCGACGCGATATTCACTGAGGAAACACTTGGCATTCTGAATGAGAAAGTCCCGCACCTCCGGCTTGGCGAAATCGAAGACCAGACCACCGGCATGGCCTCGATCCGTGAAGTACAAGGAATTCCGCTGCCCCCCGGATCCGGGCTGTCGGTCGAAAAAGTAGAGGCTCTGGTCACCGAAATCACCGCCCGCATGGTTGTAGACCACATCGAACAAGACGGCCAGGCCATGGCAATGCCCCAGATCGACCAGCGCCTTCAACTGATTCATTTCCCCGCGCAGATCCTGCGCACGATAACGAGGCAGGCGCTTGGCATCCAGGAGACGATTCACCTCCTCGACATAGGGAGGAAGATCCGCATCAGCGACGGCAAAGTCCATTTCAGGCGAGAAATAGTCGGTCCCGTTGTAGCCCAGACTGAATCGGGTCTGAAATTCCTGAATGGGCATGAGCTGTAAGGCGGTCACGCCGAGGTCAGCAAGGTACGGCAGCTTGCGCGCCACGTCGAGAAACGTGCCGCCCTTCCGAGGCAAGTTCGGCGTGAAGAAGGTGCCGACATGGAGCTGATAGAGAACGACCTCGTGAAACGGCGGCGTACCGTACCCGCAGTCGTGCCACGGGAAGTCCGTACGACGAACCATGCATTCTGCAGGAAAGGGTGCTTCCAGCTCACGGGCGTAGGGATCGCGCTTGAGCCCCTCGCTCCCCTCACCGACGACATAGAACATGTACCGGTGCCGGTCCTTCACGCCGGGGAGAAAGCCCCGCCAGTGCCCCTGCTGATCCCGGGTGAGCAGCGCCGCATCATTCCGCACCCGGTGGTTGAAATCGCCGACGACATAGACCGCCTTGGCCTTCGGAGCCCACACGCGGAAGGTCGCCCCGCCGGCGACCAGGTTCGCGCCCATCGGCGTGTCGGAATGGATGTGTGCGAGTGAGGCAGGCATACGTACGTTCAACCCGGCCATCGCGGGAACGGTATCATCCTATCGAAGGCCGCCGGACCGGGCAAGAGGCAGGTTCAGCCACCTATCGTTCACCGCAGCCGACCGGCACGGATCAATGCCACGATCTGATCCGCGGCGACGTCGGACGAGGTGACGGTGGTGTCGATGGCCAACGCCGGCGAGACAGGCGCCTCGTACGCGTCCTGCAACCCGGGCACGGTGGAAGACGTCCCTTCCAGACCTCGCCGATACGTGCCTTTCTTGTCACGCTCCATGCAGACCTGCAGGGGACACTCGATCGACACCTCCAGCAACTCAGGAATCAAGGCCCGTGCAAATTCTCGATAGGCTCGGCGGCTCGCAGTCGCATCGAAGATCACGTTCACCCCGTGCGCCAGCAATCTGGCTCCCATGAACCCCAAGGCGCGGTAGAAGAGATCCCGTTCCTCCCGCGAGTAACTGGCGTCAGGCGTCAAGACACGCCGGACCGCATCGGACTCCAGCACCTCCACGGTCAATCCCAGCGCAGAGAGTTTGGGCAGCAACCGCTCAACGATCGAGCTTTTCCCCGAAGCCGGGAGTCCGGTGAGCCAAATGGCAAATGGTGTGCTCTTCATGGACACAGGCAAGGAATTCGCTCGTTCAACAGGAATACGTCGCAACCCATTCGCCGGCTCATCGACCTTCCCCCACGGCAGGGCGGACCGTTCCACCTAGCGGCAATACCGGTGCACCTCCGCCGGATCAAACCGTGGTTCGGCCAGGACATTCTCGATGAATCGGAAAATGGTTCGCCTCACGCCTACTGACAACTTCGGATACCAGAGCGGACTGGCCAACACTAAGCCGCGGAAGGCAAAGAACGGCGCCGTCGTCTCGAGTACGCCCTGGTCGCGACTTTCCGCAAGGTAGCGATCCCAGAACGCACGAAAGACTATTTCCAGCGCTCCGGTGAGCGTCCCGTGCCGACACACCGAGAAAAACAGATAGTTGATCGACATCGAGGTGACATCGTCGGCCGGCTCGCCCCATTCCCCGCGCGAACGGTCCAGCACGGAAAAATCCACGCCGCGGCGAAACAACACGTTCCAGGGATGAAAATCGCCGTGCACCTGCGCCAGGCGGGCATGTCGGCTCCGCAAACGCCAGCGCCAGGCGTTGCAGGCCACTTCAATCCGCTGCAGCAGCTCTTCCGTGATAAACGCAAACCGGTCAGGGTAACTATCCGTGAGCCCCATGATACATTCGCCGTGCCCCAGCAACTCCCGCAGCCGCCGTCGATACAACTGCGGATCGCGGTGTTTCTTCCGATGGATCTTCACCAAATACCCGGCGAGGGCGTCCGTCCGCTTCCGGTCGAGGGCGGTGGGTTTCTTCGCTCCCGCCAGCCGCTCAAGATCCTTGTGATACGTGTCCCCTTCCGACCACTGAGTCAGCAGGAAGAATTCTTTCGCCGCGGCGACCGAGATCAACTCGCCGTCTTCGGTGAACGCCCCCACGTCCAGCGCGACAATGTGTCCAGGCAAGCGGCCATAGCTGTCATAGTCCCACAACATGGCCTGTGCCCGATCGGCCGGATGCTCATGGCCGAACGGGCCGGGACTCATCGTCCCTAACACCACCTGGCGCGTCTTCCCATTGACCTCGAAGGTCAACCGCACCGGAGCCCCATACCCGTATTGCTTGTAGCGCGACCCACTGGTTTCCTTTCCGATCGGGCCATACCGGCACAGCTGTGTCGTCGGGCCAAACCGGGCCTTGAGATAGGTTTCGAGGGCAGACTTGTTCAACACCGGCATACCTCATCCCCCTCGCAAAACATGTTCCACAAAATGCGTGCTGACTCAGCGTTATTTCCGCGAGTACTGGCGCATTGAGCTTCAGCCGGACCGCATCCAGTGAGGAATTTTGCACCAGTCCCCAACCAGGTCGTGACCGGCCGATTTTCGGCTCGTCGGCAAATGCCCCACTTTCAGCCAATTCACAGGCGCGCTGGTTCCGATTGCTTGCCCCCGAGAAGGCATGTGCTTTGCTGAGACAGGGCGTGGACCCTATCCTGACCTGAGACGAGAGGAGGGACGCATGAACCTGGAAGTTGAGAGCCGCAACATCGCCATGACCCCGCGGTGGAAAACTGAGATCGAGGAGCGGATGGCCGCCCTGCAACGTGGCCATGACGATATCATCCACGGGCGCGTCACGCTGACGAAAAATCGCCATCACAAGAAGTTGGACAACGTTGCCGAGGCGCTCGTGCTGGTGACGGTGCCGACCCGGCAGACCATCACTTCGCGCAAGGAGGACAAGACCTTCGAGGAAGCGATCCGGTCCGCGTTCGATGCCGTGTCCATCGAGCTACGGAAGTATCGTGAAAAACGGGCCGACAAAGTCGCACGGGTGGAACCGCTGCCGCAGCTCCGCGGCGTGGTGAGCAAAGTGTTCCAGAACCAGGGCTATGGGTTCATCCTCACAGACGGAGGCGGTGAAGTGTATTTCCACAAGAATGCGCTGAAAGGCATCTCCTTCGACCACGTTCAAGACGGACAGGAAGTGCTCTTCGAAAGCGAACCAGGGGAGAAGGGTTTGCACGCCACGATCGTGCAGGCTCCGCACGTGTTGAAGCCGTAGGAACGGGAACGATGTCGGACAAGCACAAACTTCCTGCGAGTTTACTGGCGCCGAATGTCGATCCCGGTCGCCTGGGGTTCGAGGATACCAGCGAAATCGAACCGCTGGAGGAAACCATCGGGCAGGAGCGGGCGGTCGAGGCACTCGAGTTCGGACTGCAGATGAACAGTTCCGGATTCAACATCTTCGTCTCCGGACCGGTGGGAACCGGCAAAGGGACGCTGGTGCGGCAGATGGTGAAACGCCTCGCCCAGACGGCGCCCTCGCCGGCCGATTGGTGTTACGTCCACAATTTTCAGGATGCGTCCAGGCCCACCTGTCTGTCGTTTCCGGCGGGACAGGGGGCCTCGTTCAAACGCGAGATGGGAGCCTTCATCGAAGGACTTCGCCGCGACATCCCCGCCGCCTTTGAAGGGAAAAAATACCTCGATGCGAAGGCGAAGATCATCGAGGACACGGAAGGAAGAAAAAAGTCGCTCTTTCACGAACTCACGACACTCTGCCGCCAGCGGGGGTTCGGATTTGAAGAAACACCGGTGGGGTTCGGGCTCGTCCCGCTCAAAGACGACCGCCCGATGAACGAGAAGGAACTGGAGGAACTCTCCGAGTCGGCACAGCAGGAGCTGACCGAGCGGCGGCAATCGCTGGAGAGCGAGATGCGGGAATTCCACGTCCGCATCCATACACTCGAACGGGAGGCCGAACAGGCCCTCCATCATCTCGACCATCAAGTCGTCGCGAACGTCATGAAAAGCGCCTACGAGACGCTTCAGCACACCTACGAACGATTGCAGCCGGTCACGACGTATCTCCAACGCGTCCATCACGACATCATTCATCAATACAAAGATTTCCTGCCGCACAGCACTCCGATGCTGCCGATTCCAGGCCTGGAGCAAACACGACGCCCGGACATGACACGATTCGCGGTCAACCTGATCGTGGCCCGTGATGCCGCCGCCGGCGCGCCGGTGGTGGACGAATCGCATCCGACCTACAGTAACCTCATCGGCAAAATCGAACGACGCGCGCACCTAGGCGTGATGTATACCGACTTCACCGAGATTCGCGCCGGCGCCATGTTGCAGGCCAACGGCGGCTACTTGATCCTGCAGGCCCTGGATCTCCTTCCCCAGCCATTCTCCTGGGAGGCGCTCAAACGTGTCATCAAAACCGGAGCCGTCACCATCGAGGACCCGGCGGAATTCTACGGCTTCGCCACCGCTGGCCTGCGACCTGAACCGATTCCGGTCTCGGTCAAGGTCATCCTGGTCGGCACAGCGGGCATCTACCATCTGCTCCAGACCTACGAGGAAGACTTTCCCAAGCTGTTCAAAGTGAAGGCCGACTTCGACGTCGAAGTCCCACATGACGAACGGCAGGAGCGGCAGTATGCACGGTTCGTGGCGAAACTCTGCCGCGAGGAAGCGTTGCCCCCCTTCGGCGCCGACGCCGTGGCGGAAGTCATTCGTCAAAGTTTCCGGTTTGCCGACCGGCATGACCGCCTGTCCCTCAGGTTCAGCCTCGTGAGCGACCTGATACGCGAAGCGGGCTATTGGGCCAGGAAAGACAGCCACTCCTTCGTGACGCGGGCGGATGTGGAGTCGGCTCTGGCGCACCAGCGCCGCCGAGCCGATCTGCCCGAGCAGTGGATTCAGGATGAGATCAAGGAAGGCACCCTGATGGTGGATCTCCAGGGCGAGGTCGTCGGCCAGGTCAACGGGTTGTCCGTCTACCAGCTGGGCGACTATTCATTCGGCCGGCCCACCAGGATCACCGCCCGCACGTATGTGGGCACGAAAGGGGTCATCGACATCCAGCGCGAGGTCGAACTGGCCGGACATATTCATAGTAAAGGCGTCCTGACGCTGGCCGGATTTCTGGCGGGAACATTCGCCGGGCTGCAACCCTTCGCGCTGAGCGCCACCCTGACGTTCGAACAGACCTACTCCGAGATCGAAGGCGACAGCGCCGCCGTCGCCGAATTGACTGCGGTGCTCTCAAGTCTGGCAACCCTCCCCGTTCGCCAGTCCCTAGCCGTCACCGGCTCGGTGAACCAACTCGGAGAAATTCAGCCCATCGGCGGCGTCAATGAAAAGATCGAAGGCTTCTTTGAATCGTGCAAGCGGCGCGGGTTGACCGGTACGCAGGGCGTCGTCATTCCGGCACGGAACACGAAACACCTGGCGCTGAATCGGGAAGTGGTCGCGGCAGTGGAAGAGGGGACGTTCGCCGTCTATGGCGTCGATACGATCGAGCAGGCGCTTGAACTCCTCATTGGGGTCCGGGCTGGAGAACGGGGACCGGATGGCACCTACCCGCCCGAGAGCATCTACGGCCGCACCGCCGCACGATTAGAAGAGCTCGCACAGATCGTCGCCAGCTGGGGAGAGGCGGAGGAGCATGCCCAGGTCAACGATTAGCAGGGGTGCCGCCGGCGTATCGGTGAATGAGTCAGGTGACCGATCATCGTTCGAACGAGGGTCCCATGCCCATGTATGATTATACCTGCCTGGACTGCGGGAAAGAGTCGCTCATCGTAGTGACGTTGAAGCAGCATGAGAAGGGCGAGGTGCAATGTCCGGCCTGCGGCAGCACCAAACTCCAGCAGCACTTCTCATCCTTCATCGCCCACACGACGAAGAAAAGCTGAGAAGCAGGAGCCCTATGTCTCTCGTCATCACCAGTCAGGTTCGCGGACTGTTGTTCGCCGGCTCCGTCGGTGTCATCCTCGCCGCGCTCGTCGGCCCAGCCCCTGCGCAAGACTTTTCACCGGACGTCACCAGAGGGAAGGCCGTCTATGACCGTCACTGCCTCACCTGTCATGGCGCAGGCGGGTGGGGCGACGGCCCCGATGCCGCCGCATTGAGAGTTCCGCCGGCCAATTTTCACCGGTTCAAATCCTTCCTCAAGTCGGACGAGGAGCTGCTCCGGACCATCGAGCACGGCATCGTGTTCAGCCCGATGCATTCCTGGCAGGGACAGTTGACGGAGACCGAAAGACAAGACGCACTCGCCTATATCCGGCTGCTCGTGCAACAGGGACAATAACGGATCGGGAACACCGACCTCGCAAAGGGCGCCATGAATTACCTTCGACCCGGCGATGCGCTGCTCGTGGTGGACGTGCAGAACGATTTCTTGCCAGGGGGCACACTCGCAGTACCGAACAGCCAGGAGGTCATCACCGCCCTGCGACGCTATCTCGACGTCTTTGTGGAAGCGAGTGCACCCGTGTTTGCAACACGCGACTGGCATCCGGCCAACCACTGTTCCTTCCATGCCCAGGGAGGACCGTGGCCGGCACATTGCATCGCACAGACCCACGGTGCCGAATTTCCCTCATCACTCCACCTGCCGCCTGCGTCCATCGTCATCTCCAAAGGTACCGACCCCGCACGCGAAGCCTATTCCGGATTCCAAGGCACGTCGCTGCATGATCATCTCCAGGCCGCCGGCATTGCCAGACTGTTCGTCGGAGGCCTGGCGACGGACTATTGCGTCCTTCACACCGTGAAGGACGCCTGTCGACTCAACTATGCGGTCTACTTGCTCATCGACGCCATACGTGCCGTGAACGTCCTCCCGGACGACGGACCGCGCGCCGAAGAATCGATGGTGTCAGCCGGAGCAATCCCACTCTGTTGGGAGCAACTGGTCGCATGAACGCCACATCCGAGTCACTCCTCACCGACTTATACGAACTCACGATGGCGCAAGCCTACCTCGCCCAGAACATGACAGACGACGCCGTCTTCGAATTTTTTGTCCGCAAACTGCCCTCCCACCGAAATTTCTTCATGGCAGCAGGCCTGGAGCAGGTCCTCACCTACCTGGATACGTTTCATTTCTCCGAACACGATCTCGATTGGCTCGAACGGACCGGCACCTTCACTCCGTCGACACTCGCCGCCCTCCACACCATGCGGTTCACCGGCGATGTGCATGCCATGCCGGAAGGCACGGTCTTTTTTCCCCACGAGCCGATTCTCCGCATCACCGCGCCTCTCCCGGAAGCGCAGCTCGTTGAAACGCGGGTGATGAATCTGCTGAATTTCCAGACCATGGTCGCCTCCAAAGCCTGCCGCTCTGTCCTGGTCGCCGAGGGGACGCCGCTGATCGATTTTGGCCTGCGCCGCGCCCATGGCGCGGAAGCGGGACTGCTTGCCGCCCGCGCGAGCTACCTCGCCGGATTCGCCGGTACGTCCAACGTCTTGGCCGGAGCGAGGTTCGGCATTCCCACGTTCGGCACAATGGCCCATTCGTTTGTGCAGGCCCATCAGGAAGAAGCGGACGCGTTCCTGCACATTGCCCAGGCACACCCGCAACATGTGGTCCTCCTCATCGACACCTACGATACGGAAGCCGCGGCTGAAAAGGTGGTCGCCCTAGCATCCCGACTTCACAGTCAGGGCATTGCGATCCACGGAGTGCGGCTCGATAGCGGAGACTTGGCTGACCATGCCCGCAAGGTCCGGCACATTCTTGACCGTGGCGGTCTCGGCGACACCAAGATTCTGGTTAGCGGCAACCTCGATGAAGACCGTGTTCAGGCCTTGGTCCGGAGCGGTGCACCGATCGACCGGTTCGCGGTGGGCACCGCCATGACGACCTCGGCCGATGCGCCCTACCTGGACTGCGCCTACAAACTGCAGGAATATGCCGGGAGAGCCTGCCGCAAGCGTTCTGAAGGCAAGTCGACCTGGCCCGGCAGAAAGCAGGTCTATCGCCGACTTGGGCAAGACGGACGACTGGACGGAGACACCATCACCGTCGAAGGCACGACGGAGCCAGGTCGGCCTCTGCTGCACCAGGTCATGCGGGCTGGATCTCGAGTGGCTCCGGATCCATCGATGGACACGATTCGCCAGCGCGCAGGATTGGCTTTGGCTGAACTTCCGGATACTCTACGCCGGTTGGATCAGACCGCATCGTACGAAGTCCGGATTACCGAAGCCCTCACGGCATTGGCCCAGCAGGTCGACCGGCACACGTAAACCGATCCACACAAGGCTGCCGCTGCAGCCCGACACGGCACTGATGTTCTTGAAGGAGGCGCTTGCATGAACCAGCATTCCCTGTCCGTCACCCTCATCGCAGGTTGGGGGATCATCGCGTTATGCTCCATCACGGTTGATGCAGGGGCCGCGGCGAAGCCCGCGCCCAACACCACGTCGGCGCTCTCCTGTGAGAGCCCCTTCAAGCACCAGCGCCCGGCCGCCAAGCAGTTGGACAAGGTCCTGCAATTACATGCGCGCTGGCTTGAAGATCGTGAGTCCGCCGACGGCCGCCGCGCCAACCTTTGCCGCACCGACTTACGGCAACTTCGACTGGTGGGCGCCAACCTCGAACGCATCAATCTGGAAGGGGCGGTACTCAAAGGCACGAATCTGCGCACCGCGAGTCTGGTTCAAGCCCACCTGAAGGGCGCGGACCTGTCCCAGGCAATGCTCGACGATGCCAACCTTGAGGGGGCAGACTTGCGCAAGGGCATACTGGTCAAAGCCCACCTCAACCGAGTGGCCGCCGACGAAGCCGCGTTGTACGGCGCGAACCTCCAAGGAGCGTTGCTCAAGGAAGCGCTCTTGGAACGGTCGCATTTTGAAGATGCCGATTTGCAACGGGCCGATCTGAGCGGCGCCACGCTGCTGGATGGCTACTTCTACGGAGCAAACCTGTCGAAAGCCAATCTGACGGACGCCGACCTGGCCGGCACGGATCTGCGCCGCACCAACCTCCGGCAGGCCACACTGCGTCGCGCCAATCTCCAGGGAGCCCTGCTGGACAGCGCCGTCTTCGATGGTGCCTCGCTGGCGGAAGCCGATCTGGACAGCGCCTATTTGGACGATGCCTCCCTGGTGAAGGCGGACCTGCACGAAGCCAGCCTCCGTGGTGCAGACTTTCGGTATGCCCGGCTCGACGGCGCCAATCTGCAACGGGCGAATCTCGAAAATGCGAATTTGGAAGGCGCGCGACTCTTCAAAGCCCGGCTCGACTCCGCCACGCTGACGATGACGGTCCTGTACAAGGCCAACTTAGACTCCGCCAACCTGCATGGAGCCGGGCTTCACCATGCGGTGCTGATCGACACGCGGCTGTCGCATGCCGATCTCCGGAAAGCCGACCTCACGGAAATCTATGCCCCAAAAGCCCATCTGCAACAGGCTCGGCTCAGTGAAGCCAACCTGGAACTAGCCAACCTTGTCGCAGCCGACTTGAGCCAGGCCGATCTGAGTCACACGGTCCTGGTTCAGACCAACCTGCGGGAAGCCACCCTTCGCGGAGCCAACCTCAGTGGCGCCGACTTGACGGGGGCCCAACTAGACAACGCCGACTTGCAGCAGACGGATCTGCGCGGGGCCAATCTCAGCGGCGCGCTCGGACTAGTCCAGACGCAGCTCGACCAGGCCTGCCTGGACGAGACCACCAGAATTCCCTCGGGCCTGCAACAACCAAAGGCATGCCAATCACAGCGACAACGGCGGACATCGTGATGTTGTGAGGAAACCCCTTTCCCGAGGATTCGGCGGCTTGGGCCTGCATGTGTGGTGTCGGCAGAGACCCCGCATCCTATTCGCCTATCATCCTTGCCTCTAGCAACGCCTCCTTCTTGTGCTCACAGGCCTACACCCGCTGACTGTGCGCATGCCCATCCACCTTGCGTCGCGATCCGCGCATGGCCCCTGTGCGTCTGAAATCCCGCTCGACATCAAACACATGGGACTACTCGCCGTACCAGTCTCTCGTTCTTCGCCTTAGGGTTACGAACCTTCTGAACTAGGCACATCTCCAGGATCCTCAGAAGCGCGGGCGCGCAAAGATGAGTGTGACACACACCCTCAGGCGAGAAGGGAGGACACCATGAAGAGACGACGAACCTACTGCCTCTCGGCCCTGCTGGCGTTATCCATGGTTTGGCCGACTGCTTCTCACGCTGATGCGCCGATCCCACATGAACCGGGAGATGAACGCCTGATCGCACAATCCTATGACTCTGTCGCGGGCTTCTTGTTTCGCGACTATTCACTGCGAGCGAACGGCCAGGTAGACTATCGTACGGCTCGCCACATTCTGAGCATTTCCTACGATGATCCGGCCTCGGACGAACCGGATGTGGCCTTGCATCCCCTGTTTTATTGGTACGATCCCCATCAAGACGGACAATGGGAATTGTGGATCGATCGCGAAGAGGAAGGCCATCTCGTCGATATCACGCGGTATGACTGGGAGCAGGGAGAAGATTTGCTCACGCGTTACCCGAATCTGCAGCATCCCACATGACAGCCCCGCCTCGCATTTCCTATAATTCGCACCGGGGGAAAGGACCCCCACCGGTTCGGCCGGCGCATCGATGCGCCGATTCATATGCACATATCTCCGGTTCATTCATTTCGCCGAATGCCCTCCGGCATTTGGGTCTTAGGGTTCGTCAGCCTGCTGATGGACATCTCCTCGGAAATGATCCACAGTCTGCTGCCGCTGTTCATGGTCACGACGCTCGGAGCCGGCACCGTCGCCGTCGGCATCGTGGAAGGGCTCGCCGAGTCCCTCGCACTCCTGGTCAAAATCTTTTCGGGCGTCCTCAGCGATTATGTGGGGCGGCGAAAACCGCTGGTCCTGTTCGGATATGGATTGAGCGCGTTGACCAAGCCGCTGTTCGCGTTGGCTCCGGACATCGGCAGCCTGTTGGCTGCGCGCGTACTGGACCGTGTCGGGAAGGGCATCCGCGGTGCGCCCCGCGACGCGCTCGTGGCCGACATCGCACCGCCCCATCTCCGAGGCGCGGCCTTCGGACTCCGCCAATCGCTCGATACCGTGGGGGCGATTCTCGGCCCGCTCCTGGCCGTGGGGTTGATGCTACTCTGGTCCGACGACTTCCGGTCGGTCTTTTGGGTGGCCGTCATTCCCGGCATCATGGCCGTGTTGCTCCTGTTGTTCGGTGTGCAGGAACCATCCACGGGCCGGTCATCTACTGGGACGAATCCCATCACCAAGACAAATCTCCTACAGCTGAAGCCGGCCTTCTGGTGGGTCGTCGGTATCGGATTCCTGTTCACGCTGGCGCGCTTCAGCGAAGCGTTTTTAGTGCTGCGCGCTCAACAGGGCGGCATCACCCTCGCCTTCATTCCCCTCGTCATGGTGGCCATGAATGTCGTCTACAGCGCCTCTGCCTACCCGTTCGGCCGACTGTCCGACCGGATGCGCCACGGATCATTGCTTACATACGGCCTGGTGGTGTTGATCGCCGCCGACCTGGTGCTTGCCACCACCGACCACTGGGGCGTCGTGCTCGGCGGCGTGGCGCTGTGGGGGATCCACATGGGGATGACGCAAGGGTTGCTCGCCACCATGGTGGCGGACACGGCGCCGGCGGATCTCCGCGGAACCGCTTATGGGTGTTTCAATCTGGCCTGCGGTCTGGCCATGCTGATCGCGAGCATACTGGCGGGGTACCTCTGGGACCGTCTCGGTGCAGCGTTCACGTTTTACGCGGGCGCCTGTTTCTGCGGCGTGACGATCATTGTGCTCCACTGCGCTCCTGCAGGAGCACAGCAACCGGCCCGCTCGCCTGCATGAGTCATGATGGTTCGTCACAACATCGTGAGATCACGGGGCACAAGGCACAGGCGCAACCGGAAGGGACCGAGTGGTGGGCATGCAGCAACGAATCCGGGATGACAGAGAAGCGGTGATGAATACAGGGGGCTAGGACCAATAGTCCGACGCCTTCATGTACCCGTGCAGAAGATCCCGCCTTGCCACCAGTCCAACGAGTGTCTTCCCCCGCACCACCGGCAGGCGGGTCACATAGCGATCCTGGAACAGATTCGCGACCTCTTCCAGTAGCATCTCCTCCCGCACCGTCAACGGTTGCGTCGTCATGATTTCCGACGCGAGCACTTTGTGCAAATCCCGCCCCTCGATCATTGCCTGCAGCAGGTCGTACTCGGTCACCAGCCCTACCAGGATGCCGTTATCCCCGACCACGGGCAATCCGCCGAAATTCTGCTTCGTCATGAGACGGCCGATGGTCAACGCATCCGTACGAGGGGTACAGGTAAACAACGCATCTTGCATCAGTTGCCCCACGGTCAGCGTCTTCGGATCACAGGCTTGAGTCAACAGATCAATCCGCCGCATACGTCACCCTCTCTCCGCAACAGGCGGCCTTGCGCGCCGCATTCTTAGCGACGCCGCTTCACAGGAGGACGGAGCACCGCGCGGACCACATCGCGACGCGTCACGACGCCCAGAAACCGGTTGGCTTCATTCACCACCGGGACCGACAGCAGATCACTCTCCGTCAACACATGCACCAATGTCGCCAACGTGGTTTCCAGCCGCACCGAATAGGGGTTGGCACTCATCAACGCTTCCGCCGTCTGTGCCTTCCACGCGCGTCCTCCGTCGAGGGACGAGAGGAGATCGTGTTCACTCACGATTCCCACCAGCTGCCGCGTCTTATCCACCACGGGAATCGCGCAGCCCTCTTTGACCAGGAGGGCCGCCACCTTGTCGCCGCTCATGCCGAGTCGCGCGGGCGACAGCCGCTTGTTCACGATATCCTTCACCGTCAATTGCTCCAACCCTGCGCCGACGCGCTTCTGAACAGCCGGTCGTCTCGCCGGGGCCTTGCGTGCCTGTCCCATGAACCCTCCTTGGCCGTCTGTGCCGTGGCTGCTACGATTCCGGCCCCACGCCGGCAGGCAGCGCCGGGCTGCGATCCTCCGCCCAACGCATGTGCTGTGTGGTGACATGGCCGTGCCGGACTTTGATGCCTGCCACCCTGTTTGTCACGCCCCCCAACGTCGCCGTTACCTCATAGACTCCCTCAGGCAGGTCGATAAACAACCAGGGGCCCGTGATCTGCTCTTGCGGAACAGTCAGCACCGACAGTCCCTTGGCATCGCGCAGGGTCACTCCCACGCCGGTGACAAACGATTTTCCTCCTGCCGTAAAGACCAACTTCAGGGCGAACGGCGGATAGGCAGCCTCGCGCTCAACCTGTCCGATACCGGTGCTGAAGTAGCGGATCGTTCCACTGTGGTAGAGGGGGACGACCTCTTTTTGCGCGCCAGTCTCAGCGGAAAATTCCAACTCGATGCCCTCTCCGCTCGGAAGCACTCGCGCCGACGCGGTAGCCGCCTCTGCGTGGGCCCCGCTCAGCCACAACGCCACGCCCACAATCCCGCTCATGTGTCGCGCACATTCACGCCATCTCATCAGGTCTCCTCCTGTCCATCCTCCACGCAACGGTGATGCCGAAGTACTCGCGAATCGTGCGCCTTATGATGGCGCGGGAACCACCCGTCCAGCCCGGCCGAGCCTCGCGGGTATCCAGATCCGACTGAGGCCAATTACCCCATCCGACTCCTCGATACTGCTGCAAAACGCCGCAATATCATGATCCCGCCGCCCCAGTCTTCGGGGTGAATGGCCTGGCTCCGCCGGAAATGAGCGGGCTGAAACCCTCACGTCTCCAGGCACATCCGATGCAGACCTCATTCCAGAGCACACACATGTCGAGTGGCGTGATGGGGGAGAGCGATCTATGGATATACTGATTGCAGTGGACGGATCAGAATTCGCCGAATGGAGCGTGCAAATGCTGGAGGCCCTCGCCGGCCGACCACCGGACAGCGTCACCTTGTTGCACGTAGTGGATAGTGCGTCGCTGAAATCCTCAGCCCGTAAACATGCCGCCTTGTCCAAACAGGCCGTTGCCGCCATGACGAAGGCCGGCGATCACATCTTGCGGCGCTTTGAAGGGCTGGCGAAAATTGCGTTGAAGCAGGCCACGACGAAACCTCGCACCACGATCGACACCATCCTGGCTCACGGCCGCGTCGCGGAAACCATTTCGAAGATCGCCAAACAACACAAGGCCGACCTGCTCGTCGTCGGCTCCCGCGGCCTCAGCGATGCGGAACATTATCTCCTCGGCAGTGTGTCGCGCACCGTGACCGCCCTGGCGCCTTGTCCCGTGCTCGTCGTCAAGCGGCCGTTGACGGCGCTTTCCCATGTGCTGTTCGCGGCCGATACGTCCAAACATTCCCAAGGGGCCTGCAGTTTTCTGTGCAAACGATTTCTCCCGGACTCAGCCCACGTCACGGTCCTGTCCATCGTCGAGCCCACCGTCACGGAACTCGCGACCAAGTACCTTTCGCAGGACCAGGTGGAACAGATTACCGCGCCGAAACGTCTGGCCGCCGAGCAGGTGGTGGAACACCTTCGGGCCCGCTTCCTTGCCGAAAACTATGCGGTCACGACGAACGTGCACCTTGATCATGTGACAGATGCCCTCCTCAAGCAGGCCGCGGCACACGACGTCGATCTGCTGGTGGCCGGCTCGCGAGGCCTCACAGGGTCCGAGCGGTTGCAATTGGGAAGCGTCTCGGAGGCGATGCTGAAGTACGCGCCCTGTTCGGTGCTCATCGTACGAGGATGGCGTGCCTGACCTGTCTGCGCTCGAGATCTGCCGCCTGGCGCCCAGCCAAGTGTATCGCGCCCTCACCACGAGCCCTCAGGGACTCTCAGCGGACGATGTGCGGCGCCGGACCATTCGAGACGGGCCGAACAGCCTGCAGGCCCTGCGCCGCACCCCGCTGGTCAGCCGCTTCGTGCGGCAGTTTACCCACTTCCTCGCACTCCTCCTATGGGTAGCCGCGGGCCTGGCATTTCTGGCCGATGTGCTGCATCAAGGCCAAGGCATGGCCACGCTCGGTTGGGCGATTCTTGGCGTGATTCTCATCAACGCTGTGTTTGCGTTTCTTCAGGAATACAAGGCCGAGCGCGCGGTCCAGGCCTTACGCGGCATGTTGCCGGCCAAGGCCTGGGTGACTCGCGACGGGCAGCAGCAACAGATCGCCCGCAGCGAACTGGTGCCGGGAGACGTGCTCGTGCTGGAAGAAGGTGAACAGGTGCCCGCCGACGCCCGACTCACTGAGGCCGTCGGTCTGCGCGTCGACAATTCGTCGCTCACGGGCGAATCGAAGCCCCAGCGAAGAATCGCCGACCCCATCACCGATGGTCATCCGCTCGACATCGCCAACCTGGTTTTTGCCGGGACCACAGTCCTGTCCGGACATGGTCAAGGGGTAGTCTTCGCCACCGGACTCAAAACCGAATTCGGGAAGATCGCCCGCCTCACCGCCACCGTCCACACCAGTTTGAGTCCGCTTCAGCAGGAAATCGTGAAGGTGACCCATGTGGTCGCCGGACTCTCGCTGATCATGGGGGTGGTCTTTTTTACCATCGGCGTGGGAATCGGCCTGGGATTCTGGACCAGCGCGATTTTCAGCATCGGGATCATCGTGGCCAATGTACCCGAGGGCCTGCTCCCGACGGTCACTCTGGCCCTGGCCATGGGCAGCCAACGCATGGCTGCGCGCAAGGCGCTCATCAAACACCTCGCCTCCGTTGAGACGCTGGGCTGCACCACCGTCATCTGTACCGACAAGACGGGCACGCTCACGGAAAACCGCATGCGAGTCGACAAACTCTACGTCGATGACCTGATCGTGGAATCCCGGGAAAGCTGCCTGTTCACCAGAAACCGGCTCATCAGCGCCGCCGAGGCCGAACGCTGGCGCCCACTCTTCGATGCGATGGTGCACTGCAACAACGCGAAGCGTACGCGCCGTCCAGACGGTCGCAGCCAGGCCTCCGGCGATCCGACTGAAACGGCGCTCTTGGAATTTGCCGCCGACCACGGACTCCTGCATCGGCCTCCACTTCGACGGATGGGTGAACTGCCCTTCGATGCGGATCGAAAACGCATGACGACGCTGCACTGGAGCGAGGGACGGCTCCTGGCCTTCACGAAGGGAGCACCGGAATCGATCCTGCCTCTCTGCACCAGGCAACAGGGCTCGTCAGCGGCCACGGACCTGACACCGGACGAACGCAAAAAAATCCTGGCGCAGGGGCAAGCCTTCGCCCAACAGGCATATCGAGTGCTGGCCGTGGCGATGCGCGAGGTGGAGCGAGGCGTGGAAGAGTTGGACGCCGACAGCATCGAACATGGGCTGACGTTTCTCGGGCTCGTGGCCATGATGGATCCCCCGCACCGCGAAGTGCCCGACGCCATCACGACGTGCCGCCGGGCCGGAATCCGCGTCATCATGATTACGGGCGACCACCCGCTGACGGCCTTAGCGATCGCGCGAAAGGTCGGCCTGGCACAGCAATCCGTCGTCACGGACCCGGGGCGTTTCGTGCCGGTCATCGAAGGCGCGCAGATCGACGGTTTCAGCGATGAACAACTCCGCCGCCTGCTCACGCCGACGGGACCGGGGGAGCCGGACCCGATCTTTGCCCGCATGGCGCCCCGCCATAAAATGCGCATCGTCTCGGTGCTCAAAGACATGCGCGAAGTCGTCGCCGTGACCGGCGACGGCGTGAACGATGCCCCGGCATTGAAGACCGCGGACATCGGCATCGCTATGGGTGTGGCCGGGACGGACGTGGCGAAGGAAACGGCGTCGATGATCCTGCTGGACGATAATTTCGCCACGATCGTCAGTGCCATCGAGGAAGGCCGGGCCGTCTTCATGAACATCCGCAAGTTCATGACCTATGTCCTCGCCAGCAACGTGCCCGAAGTCGTGCCGTACCTGGCATTCGGCCTCTCGTCGGCGCCGTTGGCGCTGACCGTCCCGCAGATACTCGCAGTAGATCTGGGCACCGACATGGTCCCGGCGCTGGCCCTCGCGGCGGAACCTCCGCAGGGCAACGTGATGGATGAACCGCCCCGGCCGCGAACAGAGCGATTGCTGAACCGTGAGATGCTGGTGAGGGCGTATGGCTTCCTTGGGTTGATTGAAACCGCCGTGGCCATGGGGGGCTTCTTTCTGTACCTGCACCACCAGGGATGGGCGTGGGGAAGTCCGCTCGACTGGAGCACGCCGTTGTACAAGGAGGCCACCACCGTGACCTTCGCCGGGATCGTCGCCGCACAAGCCGCCAACGTCTTTGCCTGCCGTTCCGACAGGATCTCTGCCTTCCGGCTCGGCTGGTTCAGCAATCCGCTGATTGTGTTGGGGATTGTCGTGGAGGTCGCCCTGCTGCTGATCATGACCTACAGTCCGGTGGGGCACTGGGTTCTGGGCACCGCTTCCCTTCCGGCCTGGATCTTTGTTCCGCTGCTCCTGGGAGCCGTAGGGCTGCTGTTCGCCGACGAACTCTATAAACTTGTCAGACCACGCATGAATGCCAAACAGCCGGGACGGATGAACTGAAAGCGAACCTGTGTGCGAGCGCACTGTGCCCGTATGAATGAACGACCATCGACATCCGAGAGACACGACCGCAGCGAACCGTGCGTTGAAGCAAAGGAGCGCGTATGACGACCGCATCGGGTCACCATGTCAGTGACTATATGCACCGCCAATTGGAAGTGGTTCCGCAAGACACCTCCGTCGTGACCGTCGCCGCAAGAATGAGAACGCACAGCATCGGCTCGATCCTGGTCGAATCCTTCGATCGCCCGCATCACGATTGCCGGATTGCCGGCATCGTCACCGAGACCGATTTGGTCGCGAAGGTCCTGGCGAAAGGCCTCGTTCCTTCGCGAACCAGCATGGCGGACATCATGAGCAGCCCGCTCATCACCATCGCCCCGAATCGTCCGATGGTCGACGCCAGTCATGTGATGCAAGCCAAGAACGTGCGGCACCTGGTCGTGACCGAGGGGACGGACGTGCTCGGCGTGATCTCGGTCCGCGATCTCGTGCGACACTTCGTCGATGCCGACGGCGGTCCGGTACAGGCGCTGACCAATGTCTATCGTCCGCTGAGCGTCCTCATGAAAACTGCCATCGAAACCATCGGCAGCGAAGAAACCGCCCTGGCAGCGGCGAAACGGATGACGGAGAAACACATCGGGGCGCTGTTCGTGATCGAAGCCGATGAACTGGTGGGAATCATCACCGAAGGCGATCTGGTGCGAAAGCTGCTTGCCTATCAACTCGACCCGGAAGCCATGCGTGTCGGGGCTCTCATGAACTCGCCGTTACTCGACATCGACATCAATCGCACGATTCGGGATGCGAGTGAGCGGATGGCGGCGAAGCGCGTCCGGCATCTGGCCGTCACCGAGCACGAGAAGGTCGTCGGCGTCCTCTCGATCCGGGATCTGGTCAAGATGGTCGCCATCCGGGACCGCCCGGACTTTTTGAAGCGAAGCTGATCGGTCGGCCGCGAGGGTGCCGGGCCCTCGCGGCCGAGATCGGCTTGGACCCACGTTTTGATTGCGCCTACCGACCACGAACGGTAGACTTCCCCCATACGTGTTGTTCCCACATCGTCACGCATGACGGATCGAGTCACTCTCCCCCTCTTAGCTGAATGGAGCCGCTGATGTTGGACTGGCTTGCCAATCCTGAAGTCTGGATCGCACTCGGAACGCTCACCGCATTGGAGATCGTACTGGGCATCGATAACATCATTTTCCTGTCCGTCCTCGTCGGCCGCCTCCCCGAGTCGCAGCGCGCCGTCGCACGCCGAGTGGGGCTCGGCCTCGCCATGATGGCCCGCCTCGGGCTGCTGTTTTCGATCTCCTTTGTCATGGGATTAACCAAACCCTGGGTCACGATCCTCGGTCACGGCATCTCAGGCCGCGATCTGATTCTAGTCGGAGGCGGGCTATTCCTCATGGCCAAAGCCACGCACGAAATTCATAACAGCCTGGAAGGCGTCGAGGAAGGCCACACACCCACCGCAGCGGCCAGCCTCGGCATGGTCTTGCTGCAGATCGCGCTCCTGGATATCGTCTTTTCGTTGGACTCCGTCATCACGGCGGTCGGACTGGTCGAACATGTGTCGATCATGGCCGTGGCCATCATCCTGGCTGTGGTGGTGATGCTGATGGCGGCCAAGGCCATCGGCGATTTCGTGGACACGCATCCGACGATCAAGATTCTAGCCCTGTCGTTTTTGATCCTGGTCGGCGTGACCTTGATGGTCGAAGGATTCGACGTGCACGTGCCGAAAGGCTACATCTACTTCTCCATGGCTTTTTCCGTGACCGTCGAGATGCTGAACATACGCATGCGCAGAAAACGGGCAACACCGATCAAGCTGCATAGCCGCTACGCGGAAGAGCCGCGGCAGTGAGAGGGCTCTCGCCTGCTGCCGGTCCGGTTATTCTCCGCGGAGGCCTTCGGGGACGGACAGGAGATAATTGGCATCCATCGTCTCTTCCCACGTGCCCCCGCCCTGCGCATTTCCCATAGCCCATCCGCGCATGAATACAAGGCCGAGCACCGGCTCACTCGCCGGCACCGTCGTCGGCCTGGCCTCCTTCTGATCCCCGATGCGCCCCACCACCGTCACCCGCGCCCATTGCTTCCATTTGGGAGGCAAGAGGGAGACATCCGGGACGACCACCCAATAATATCCCGCTTCGGGTCCCTCAGTACTGGTCGGACGGTGAGGCCGATAGTCTTTATCCAGAGGGCGATTTTTCAGATGGAGCCAGAGCCGCTGGCCGTTCTGCTGCTGATCTACGACGACCCCGCCGAGAATGACCGTCTTGCCTTGATAGGTATCCGGCGCGGCGACAAGGGAGGTAAGGGTGACTCCCGGCTCTGCCTGCTGAATATATCGTGACGGCACATTCCCGCAACCCGTCACGAGAGTAAGGCCTAGCAGGCACGTCAGTAGTCGAATCTTCCCACCATTCACATCGTCCTCCATTCGTCGAGATGTCGATGCACGCACAGATCACGCCTGAGCACGTTTCCACCCGCTGATCGCACAACGCTGGGCTAGCAGCGGCCGCATGTGATCGAGATCGAGGGAGACGCGGGTCATCACCTCATCGGCCAACCTTGCATCGTCGAAGCATTCAAATGCGTCATCGAGAAACCCGCCTCGTAAGAGAGGATGCTGCAGAAATCGCTGACCGGACCCGCTCGCGACTTCAAGCGGCCGCTCGATCACGTCGATCCGCTCCATATTCAGCCGTTCAAGCCACCCTCGCGCCTCCGCCGCCGACGGCCGCTCCGCCACATGCGCGGCCAGCCGTGCACGCTCGATCGTCAGCCCGTGCCGGCTCATTTCCTGATCAATCCGTTGCCAGATGGAATCGAACGTTCCCAGCGAAGGAAAGGTCAACACCACTTGGCCTCCAGGCGCGAGGTGTTCGATCAATCCCCTCATCGCCTCAAATCGGTGCGGCCGGAGAAACATAACGGACAGATTGCCGGTAATGCGTTGGAAGGTAGGAAAGGATGCAGGCAGGGCACGCATGTCACAACAATCAAACCGGAGCCAGGGCAACTCCCCTCGTTGCAGCGTCCTGGCATTGGCCACCTGGCCTCGACTGGCGTCGATTCCGAGGACGGAGCCGGTCGGGCCAACCTGTTCAGCCAGGTAGAAGGCCGGGATGCCGTGACCGCAGGCGATATCGAGGATGGTTAAGCCGGGCCGCAGATCGAGTTGCGCCAACAGCACTTCCGCAAACGGGGTCGACCAGTCATCCTCTGCGGGAAGGGGCCATTGCCTGGACAAGGATGCGGAGGGGTGGCTCATGAGATGCCTTTCGCTCGGGCCTAAACGGTCTGCCGCATCTTACCCGAAGCGTCGAGGACAAGTCAGAACTCTCTTCGGCAATCATCACGCTCACAACCGGTCCAGCAGCTGCTGTTTTTTCGCGCGATAGTCCTCCTCCGTGATCAAGCCCTGTTCCCAAAGGCGTTTGAGCAGGCTCAGTTGTTCCTCCATCGAACGCGGTGGGTCCGGCTGGGCCGTAGGCTCTGGAGCCGTAACCTGCGTCCCACCCTTTGCGCCATGGTATTCGAGGATCAGTTCGTCCGGATCGGAACGAAACGGATTCCCGCCTTTCTCGGCAGCCCGCGTGCTCGTCTGGCCTTCACCCGGCACCAATTCGTAAAACGCCCCGGCTTGCGCGAACAAGGGATCCCGCCAGATCTGTTTCCTGATCGAGGGCATGGTCACGGCGACCCGGTAATTGGCCAGGCGCAGATGGATTCGGCCGTCCTCGACGAACCAGACTCCTGAGGTCACCTGTTCCAATCCAAGATCCGACGGCCTGGCCAGTGCAAACACCACCTGCTCTTGCGCGGTGGCCTGCTGAAATGCCTGATGGAACGATTCAGCCAGGTACCGCACCTCTTCCTCCGAAAATGCCGATTCGGTATCTCCTCGATACGACGAGCCGAGCAGAGGCCTGTGAATGCTTCGCACCTGCACCATTCGCAGCAGGGCTTCCCATTCCTGCCGCTCCAGTCCGAACGGGTGCTGGAGGCGCTGTTGATGATCACGCTCTTGTGTGAACGGGACGATCCTGACGAGCCGCTGATCGTCACAAGAGACGCATGTCATCTCCTTGCCAGGAGCGAGGCCCGAACAACCGGTCAAAACGAGGCAGACAACGAATAGGACGGCAATGTTCGTCCGTTGAAGGGACGCGTTGTTCACCTGTCTGTGATCTTTCTCAAGCCTGGACGATTCAATACGCAAAATCCAATCCGACCAACATGGTTTGCCCTCTCAAATCACCGCCGGTCGGACCAACGGCTTGCGTGCGATAACTATTATATTCCGCATGCAATGCCAGATCGGTTCGGGTGGAGTGATGAATGAAATACCGGGCCAGCACGGTGTGGGAATCGACGTCATTATAGTTCCCTTTGAACACATCCGTGTTGCCGTCGCCATGCCGGTCGTTTCGAATCACATCATATCGATAGGCAAAAAACCAGTCCGGCATATCAAAGAACAGGGCCGGCGCATAGTCCAATTCGACGAACGCACCATTCCAGGACGCGTTCTGCGGAGTCGGAATGCCTTGCGAGGCAAACAATTGTGCGCTGTCGTGGCCATGCATGATCGCGCCGAAGACGTTCCATTCCCCATTGAAGGTCAAACTCACATCGATGCCGATTCTCGTAAACGGCTTTCCGCTGCCGGCGACGCCCTGACAGGTCGGGCAGGTCGCATTGACCAGCGTCGGGGCTTGGCCATATGCGCCGAAGATCCCGACTCGATTCCCCGTCACGATGCCGTAGCCGCCGAACGATTGCGTGATGTGACCGTAAAAATTCACATTCCGTCCGCCCGTCCCGCAGGGAGTATTGGGTGGGCAGCCGCCCAACGGCCCCGAGAACGAGTTGGTGGCCAGCGCGGTCAACGAATAGCGAAGGTACCCTTCCGTCGACGGCGTTTTCATAATGCCCGAGAGTTCCCCGCCCGGCTGGTTATCACCCAACAGGAAGGAATTGGGGTTGAGATAGGAGCTCGTCGAGGTACCGCCGATCGTCGCGGTATAGGGGACTCCCGGCGTATAGTGATACATGACGAACGGCGTGTTCAAAGTCGGGCTGCGTTTTTCGCTGAACGGAAGATCGAGTTCGAATTTTCCCACGCGCAGGTTCAACAAGTAGTTGCCGGGATCGGATTTGACGCCGAAGTACCGCTCCAAACGCATCAAACGCACAAACGCGCTTTCAAGATCCCCATCCGACGCGCCCGTGCCGAACCCCGCGCTGCCGAGTCCCGGCGTATAGACCACGCCAAAGGCGATATCCCGGTGCAGCGTGCCGAAACTCAACAGGTCCAGGCCGGTGAAACCGAACCCTCCGGTCGTGATGCCGCTGCCCTCCGTCCTCACCTGCGCCGCCTGGTATCCGACCGTCGCGCGAATCGACACCGGCCAGAAGCCCATGCCGATCCCCTCGTAGACCGGCGAATCCGCCTCGGACCCCAATTGATACCCGCGATCCCTGAAGAGGTTGCCGAAGTCATTGAGTTTAGGGAAGCCCGGGACGTGGCATACGTTACACTTGAAGTCATACTTGCGGGCAAACGCCGGAATCGCCTCGGCTTTTTGTACCAGCCCGCTCAATTCGTAACTGATCAGCGCGACCAGGACGAGTATCGACATAATTACCGCCCTGGCCCGCAATGTTGCGCTCTTCATCGATCAGCCTCCCATTTCACAATTCGGCTGTCTTGCTTGGTTATTCAGGCGGCAGTTCATCGCCGCCACCGGCAATTTTCCATTCGACTTCGACCGGGCGGACGGGAAACTCGAATCGAGATTCGACCTGGGCTTTCGGAGAAATCTCTAGGGGTTGCCGGAGGACATGGGGTTCGTCATACACGGGGCGAGAGGCACTGAACTTGACGATGTTGAACCCGGGATGCCAGGCAATCAGCGTATAGGAACCAGGTGGAATGCCCTTGATTTCGAATCGCCCCAGTTCATCGGTCACCGCAAAATAGGGATGGTCGAGCGCCGCGGCCCACGCATTCATATGCACATGCACATCACACTGCAGCCGCAAGCCGACCCCGCGCGCCCGGACGAGGGTAGCCGCAATTTCGCGGTTCGCCGTCGGCATGGCAATGTTGAAGAGGCTGTGTTTGTCGCTGAACAGATGCGGATTGTGCAGAATCGGTTCGAAATTGATCAGCGCGACCTCCGCCGTGCGGACAAACGGCGTAATCTGCTGTTCGAACTGGCAAGCCTGCCCCGCAGGATGCGTCGCGCTTTTTCCCATCCGCAGCGGATAGGCGGGCGCGGCGGCCTTTCCACGCTCCACCCGCTCGAGATACACGAGCACGTCCTGAAGACCGTTGGTACCCGGATCAATTCGTAAGGCCGGTGACGGCACGTGAGTGCCGCAGGTATCCGGATCGGCAAACACTTTCAGCGGCGGGAGTTTCGGAATGCTTCCCGTCCAGACAACCTGGCCGTTGACCGTGCCACCGTCGGAGACATCGATGATTTCATACTCGGCATAGCCGCTGGTTGCGGTGAGAAGCCATGCCAGACTGCACAGAAGCACAAGACGGTAACCGCGATGTCGTCGTGGAGACATGAAGACCTCTTCGACATACCGAGGGCCGGATGACCCAGGGCCGGTAAAAATAAAAAAGCCCGAACCTCCGCCGGGGGAGATTCGGGCTCTAGAGCTGGTCGCTCGTTGGCCTCACTTATGTGCGCACGCGGAGGAGACTAATCAACCGCACTCCGGCCTGTCAAGTATGCGAGACGCGAGTGTCGAACGAAATCGCGTCTACTTGATACCGATGACCATGGAATCCGGTCCGGCCAGATGTTCGACGCTCGTGCGTGTGAAACCGGCCTTCTTCATCCATTGCCGGCAATCCGCACCGGTGAAGTCGAATCCGCCCTTGGTCTCGATCAGCATATTGAGGCTCATCAACAAGCCGAAGGCGTTGGTTTTCCGGGCATCATCGATCAAGGCCTCATGGACGATCAACGCGCCGCCTTTTGGCAATGCCGCATACGCCTTGCGCAGCAGCATCATTTTTTCTTTGAGATCCCAGTCGTGCAGGATGTGCCCCATGATGAGCACATCCACCTTCGGCAATGATTCCTCGAAAAAGTTCCCTTCGTGAAACGTCACGCGCTTCTGCAGTTTCTTGCTTGTGACATAGGTCTCGAAGACGGGCCGCACGACAGGAAGATCCATGCCCTGGCCGTTGAGATGCTGGTGTGCCAACGCGATTTCCACCGCCACGCCGCCTTGGGCACAGCCGATGTCGGCAAAGGAATCAAACCGCTTCCACGGAAATTTCGCTGCAATGGCGCGGGCTGTCCCCTGACTGAGTCCGGTCATCGCTTTGAGAAATCCTTCCAACCGCTGCGGATCTCTGTAGAGCGTGCCGAAGAAATCGTCGCCTCTCTTCACTTCATTCTGCGGCTTGCCCGTGCGTAGTGCTTCCGTCAGTGATCCCCAAAATCCATACAGACGGGCATTACACATCTCCAGCATGCCGCCGATATAGGAGGGTTTGGCGCGATCAAGAAACAGGGCGCTTTCCGGCGTGTTGGCGTATCGCGTCCCGATCCGCTTCAGGAGGCCGAGCGCCACCAAAGCATCGAAAAAGTCCCGCGCGCTGCGGGGATGCAATTTCAGTTTGGCGGCCAAGGCTTTCAGGTCGAGCCGACGCTTGGCCAACTCCGTGAAGACGCCCAATTCCACCGCGGTCAACAATGTCTTTGAACCCCAAAACCCGAACCCGATTTGGAGCAGTCGATCAGGAACCACTTGGCGTCCGGCCATGATGCTATCCTTTCATGAGACAGAAAGAGCGCGAGGCTACGCGGGGAACCATGCCCTGTCAACGTCGATCAACGATCGGCAGGCACCCGGCACAGCGCTTTTTTCTCCGCCGTATCGACGGAGAGACAGGTCGCCGCGGCATTCCCCGTCCATCCGCTGCCCGCTATGCAGCGGCAGTGATAAATCTGTCCGGGTCATCGTGAGGCAGGATCGTTGCCAGCACCCGGTTCGTCATGCAGTCACGACACCACCGCGCGCGAATATCGGTTCATGGAGGAGGTTACGCATGGCTACGTACAATCAACTGAGAAGGGTCTGTGCACGCTGTTGCGGCTGGGATCGCTGCACAGTGTCAGTTCTGCGAAACAATGGAGCGGTCCGCAAAATCCAACCGGAAATATCTCGCGGCCTGAACACGTGGCCCTGAACTTTGAGTCCGCGGCATGGTGCCTCCTTCACCGTCGCAAACGAACAGGCATCTTCCGTCGAAGCAGGCAGGGGTTCAAGCCGATGCACCGGTCCTCGCGGCGACAGGTTACTCGACCAACCTCCGGAAGGCTGTCTTGATCTGCGCTAGTCCTTCTCGCAGGTCGCGCTCAAACGAATCGGCCCGTGCCCGTGCCATGTCCCGCTTCATCCTGAGATCGTTTCGGTACGCCTGTACTCGCCGAAGCAGGTCCTGTTTGGTGGCCTCGACGGTGTGCCGCTGTGCCCCGCGTTCATCCAGCCATCCGTACCTCAGCGCGTCGAACTCCGCCTCAAGCCGGCTTGCCCGTCCGACGAGGTCTTCCCACAGCCGTCCCGACCCGAAGGCCACTCCCGCCAACGTTCGATCCGCCATGGACTCGAACTGACTCAGCGCCTGCGTAATCTTCTCGCGCTGCTCCTCGATGCTGTTACGCGCCTCGGCTTTTCCCAACGTCAGTTGCACGTGCAGATGATCGAGTGCCGACTGCAACTCAGCTTTCACCTGACCGACGACGGCCGTTGAGGCCGACAGTTCATTACGCACCGACGTCACCAGTTCGCGCAACTGTTGCTTGCCTTCCTCGATCCGCTCCAGCGCCTGCGCCCTCGTCTGCGTGAGTTGGGCCTCCAACACGGCCGCCTGGTGTTCCAAGGCCTCCAGTTTCTTCTCAATCGACGCACGGATGGTTTGAATTCCTGACATCGCTGTTCCTCCCCACAGGATTGTGCTACCGTCCAAGAGAGCCCTCCGAATTGGACCCGGGGCTGTGCGGCCCCGACTCACGATGTGACGACGGCGCGGGACGTTCGACCTTGGGGGTCGGCGGGGCACAAGCGGGAATCGCGACCGTGATACTCAGCACGAAGACGATCCCTAGGCTGGATACGATGGTCATAAGGTCCTCCGCACAATCTCACCGGCATCGGCGATTTCCGCACGGGAACATCGCACGTGAGACGAGTTGTGGCGCGGCATTGACAGCCGAAGGGGCAACAGCCGTGCCAGAGTTCGCACACCAACCAGAAGCAGCACCGCCCGCTGAACATCTTCACCATCCACGTCTCGTCAGAGCCCACGACTGCGGAGAATTTCCGCAGCCCCCTGATTCGGAACTGGCGCGAATGGCCACAGGCAGCGCGGGGCCCTGCGGGAGAATCCCCTTGACCGGCAGCCAAGGCTCCCGGCATCGGGCTTGCTCTCACTCCCTTAGCAGAAGATGTGTCCAACCCGTCGCGTCCGATGACCTCACTCCACCAAAACCAACGAAGGAGGGCCCCATGAGAGCCTCAGAATATTTCGTTCACGGGTGCGACCCCACGGCATTGATCGTTCGGCAGATTATGGAGGATGCCGTCGTCACGGTCAGTCCCACGTCCAAAGCAATGGCGGTGGCCGAACTGCTCAGCGAACACAACTTTGGAAGTGTCCCGGTCGTCGAGAGGGATCAGACCCTGCGCGGGCTGGTGACGGAGTTTGATCTCCTGAAAGCCGTTGAGCAGGGGAAGGATCTTCGTGAGGTCACGGTGGAGGAGATCATGACTCGGGATGTCGTCACGACCACGGAGGACATGCCGCTGATGAGCCTGATCCATCTCCTCCAGGAACGGCACCTCATCCGCGTTCCGGTCGTGAAAGATCGCCGGCTCATCGGCATGGTCGCTCGGCGCGATGTGATCTTCGGCTACGTCAAAGCGCGGGCCGTCTACTGGCCGTAACCTTTGTCCGGATGACGAAGGACGCCGGGGCATGCACGTAGACGTCACATGACCCGTGGCATGACAGAGCCCGCCGCCACGACAGATCGCACGAACGCATCTCGTCGGGACGCTGCCTAATGAGCCGACCTGGGAATCGGATCAGGAATGATCCTGCCGCATTCCAAACAACGCACCGTTCCAGTGTCTTCGCCCTGTTCCGTCAGAACAGGATCCACCAGTCGGCGATGGCAACAGGTGACGAGGGAGGGACGCATGACGTGCGGCAAGTCGATGGATGGCGTCTGCATGGCAGCCTCCGTGCTAGGCGTGGGGACTCGACGCGTGATGACGGGAGCACAACCGGACACATGATAACAGAATGTGGAGGGGGATGCATGCCGACAGGCCCGGAGGGCTTTCGTTATGCGGCGTCGATCGTTCGATCTGTTCCGACCCAGGCGGTCACCATCATCGTCAGCGCAGCACCGGCGAACGCCGCCGCCATGTCTTTCTGCGCATCCCATTCGTCGCCTTGCGTCCCCAGATACATGCTGCCCAACTCCGGACTGACGACCATGGCCACCATCGCTTCCACGACCTCAAAGAATCCACTCTGGGCCAGAACCCCGCTGACCGGCAGGAAGTAGGACCACCCTCCCCGTAATCCGGCCAGACGTACCAGCACCTCGCGCAGCGGATACACCAGCAGGAGACCATAGGCAAAATGAACGAGCCGGTCGAAGGGATTCCGGCTCAATGCCAGCACGTCTTTGAGCCAAAACCCGAAGGGAACCTCAGCGTAGGTGTAGTGGGCGCCAATCGCATGCAGCACCATGAACGCCGCAATGAGACAGTAGGATGAGAGAGAAAAGGAGAACCGGCGATAGGTGATCAGAAGTCCCATCGCCAGCCCGACCGTCAACAGATTTTCCAGGAACCAATCGTGGCGATTGACCGGCTCAACCGCCAACACACACCAGAACAACCCGTAGGTTAGAAGCAGCCCCAGCGCGATACGCTGCCGCTCCACCTCGACCGTACCCTGTCCTTGCTCCCCTACTCGCATGCCGACTGGCTATTCCGAGAACGCCGCCTCCGATTCCAACGCCGTCTCCGCCCCGCGCAACGCACGCACCACCAACAACAGCGTCATCGAAAGCAAGGCGCCGTAGAGTGCCGCAGCCATATCCTTTTGCGCGTCCCAGATATCCCCTTGCGAGCCCAGATACATGACGCCCAATTCCGGGTGCACGGCACGCGCCACCCAGGACTCGATGATTTCCCAGAGGCCGCTCAATCCAAGCACGGTCATGACCGGCAGGTAATACACCACCCATCCCCGGATACTGGCACTCAGCCGGAACACTTCCTCCATCGGATAGGCTAGGAAAAAGCCGAAGCTGAAATGCACCACCCGATCGAAATGATTGCGCCCAAGGTGCAGCACCTGATCCAACCAGAGCCCGATCGGCACCTCTGCATAGGTGTAATGCACGCCGATCGTGTGCAACGTCAAAAATGCCGTAATGAGCGCATACGAGGTCTGCGAGAGGGGCAGGAACCGATGGGTCGCGACCAGGAGCACGACAAACACGGCAGGCAAAATACTCGCGATCAACCAGAACTGGGGATCGACCGGGGCTTGCGCCATCCAGGCCGACACAGCGACGTACCACATGAGGAGCCCGATCGACACCAGCCTGTTGCGACTCACAAGTGGTTCTCCTGGTGACATGGTGCGGGGAAGACACGCCTCCGCCCGCTGCGCGAAGAGGCTGAATTTACTCTACTGGATGGGTTCCCTTCCTGCAACCGCCTGCGGCGCACAGACTCGCGCCACGCATCGCGCACAGAATGACTTGCATGAACGTCCTACGCGGCATGGCAGGGGCGAATACAAGTCTGATCGTGAAGGTCTGTCGCCCGACAAGCCTGGAGGCAGGCCACCACACGATCTGGCCTGGAGGGCAGCGACCGCACGGCCCTCGCAGTGGCGGCATGGGATGCGGAGCCGGCGCGCCGGTTGACGCCGGTCCATCTCAGCATATAGGTGGTGGCGCGGAGCGAGGCCACGAATGGTTGTGTCAGTAAATGTCTGGCGTGAATATGTGGAAAATTCGTACTGTCAAGTGTTGAGAAATCTGCTAGGGTTGGGCCGAATTCAGCCGGAAATGGCCTCTCACATAACGTCCGCCGCGATTCGGGGAGGTTCTTATGCAGAGTCCTCAACTCGATCCGACCATGACACGGACACTCACCTGCCTTCACATGCGGCTCATCGATCGCATCCCTTCCGAACACGACGATGACCCTCCTCGCTATCGCTGCCTCGAATGCGGGGCGGTGATCGAAGATCCGGAGTGTCACCCGAAGTCGTTGGCATAGTCGCAGGGCCCTGGTCGCAGACGTGCGCGGCGACCAACCACAGCAGGCCGATCACGACCAGTTCGAACGCCCACTCTGAACTTCTCCCCCGTCATCACCGGTTTCATCGTGTGAACACTCTTCCACGAGCCGCTTCCGGCGCACCCCTGACGCCACGCATCAGTCTCGTCCACGCCATTGTCTTCTCGTCCACATCGCGGCATACTGCAACTGGACGTTCCACCCCGAGGACAAACACCATGCGCCCACGAAGGCAGTACCACGGATTGATGTTGACGGTCCTGCTGCTGTCCGCGGCCACCACCAGCGGCGTCATGTCTGCCGATACGGGCGCGGCGCTGAAAGGAGATGCAACCCGAGGCCAGGCCCTGTTTAACGGTAAAGGGATTTGCCACTACTGCCATGGCAGCGACGGCGTGATCGACAAGAAACCCTCCCTCAAGCCTGACACCGCAGCGGCTATCGCAAAGTTGGCCGCCACAGCTCCGGATCTCCGCAATCGTGCTACGCAGACCTTAAAAGACAATAAGGCCCGCTTTCGTGCCATCCGCGAAGGGCATCCGGGGAGCGGCATGTTCCCGGACTCGACGTTGAGCGATCAGGACATCACCGACATCCTCGCCTATCTTGCAGCCCTCAGGCAGAGCGCATCGACGCCAAGCAAGAGCCCATACTGACCATCTTCACCGCCTCATGACGCCTATCGTCCGAACCGCCCCATCACCTGGGCTTCGGCCAACACATGTCCCTTCATCGCCTCCACCACCTGCGCCTTGGTCGCCTTCGGTTTGAGGGACAATTCACGATCCAGCGCATAGAGCGTGAAGTAGTAGCGATGGGGGGTGCCCGGTGGCGGACAGGGCCCGCCGTAGCCCACTCGATGAAAGTCGTTCATGCCTTGATGCGCATCATTCGGCAGCACCTCCTGCAGGGGAAGTCCCTCGGCCAATCCGCGCACGTCGATGGGAATGTTGAACAGCACCCAGTGGACCCATGTGCTACCCGGCGCGTCGGGATCATCCGCAATGAGCACAAAGCTACGTGTTCCATCTGGGGGATGGTTCCAGCGTAGCGGGGGCGAACGGTCCTCGCCCTCACAGGTATGCTGCTTCGGAATCGACTCGCCCTCCTTGAACGTCCCCGCGATCAATTCAAACACCGGCATCTTCGCTCTCCTCTCCCTCTCCGATCTCTCCCACGAGAAGCTGCAGCACGAGATCGCCGCCTGGTGGAATTACAACCAGGCCCGTTCCGCATCCAATTCCTTGGCCCCCCACAGAGCGCTCAGCGGCACATCGAGAAGCGCATGGGCGCCGGGACTCAACCTCGGCAATGCCCGCGCAGCCGCCACCATGATTCGTGCCGTCATCATCGCCTCATCGAAGCGCGCTTCGATGAACAGCCGCTGATGCCCCTTGCTGGCCGGCCCGCTCCGGCGCTCCAGCACGATGCCACGGCCTTCCTGCTCCAGCGCGGCCACACTGTCTACCGGAAAGACCAACGTCTCGTCGCTGAGAAACAGCGGATCGGCACGAATGGCGGCGGCCACGTGCGCAACGTCCACGCCTGGCTGCATTTCGACATACACATACCGCTGCCTGGTCCCGTCGGCAGCAACCTGCTCCGTACAGAGCGCGTCCTTCACCCCCGTGACCTGTCGCGCCATGGCCGTATGATGCAAGCTGGCCGCCACACGATGCCTGGTCTCCAGTTCTCCCTCCGGCACCAGCAGACCGAACAGGGACCGGATGAGGGACAGCGCCCCAGGATCCCACCCGGCGCCCACGATGGCCGGAACGCGAAACCGAACGGCGAGCCGATGAATCGCCTCACGATGAGCCTGGAACGCCTCTCCATGGAGAATGGACGCGTCGACAATAGGGACGCCATGCTGCAGACAATCGTGCGCCGCGTCGAACATCTTTGCCGTCGGCACGCAGAGCAGCGCGCCATCCAATCTCGGCACCTGCGCGGTATGAGAGACGACGGGCACCGTACTGAAGGCATCCGGCACCGGTTGGGCAAGACGATCGACACGCCGCACGATTGCGGCCAAGGTCAGATCCTGCGCATCGAGCACGGCGTCCACGCAAGCCCTACCTACTCTCCCCAAGCCCACCACTCCAAGAAGTAGTCCCTCCTCACCGTTCCGCTTGTTGCCTTTGCCCACGCGCGAGTCCTCCGGTTCCATTCCACGCACGCGATACTGTTGAAGGAGCAATCGCAATGCCTACAAACCCAACCGGTGCTGTGATGGAACGTACGTGGTGGGTTTCCCGAATGAACTCACCGACATCGGGATGATGAGGGAGCTCGGGGCGGGTGAGGCCTCCGTGCGGAGCCACCGTTCATGGCTGTGCTCCTGTGCCCTTTCGCAGCATCAGACCCCACGCGCTTGTAGCGGATTTCCGCAGCCCGCGCGAAGCGACACAGGACCGGCCATTGCATACAGGAGACAACAGAACCGGATACATCGCCGTCGTCGGAAAGAGAGGACACGTGGGGCCGCCCATCGTTCGTGCATTGCTGGTGACGGGACTCTGGCTCTGCCTTGGTTGTGTGGGCCCCCTGCAGCAATGGGGCGAGGACACCGCGTTTCATCGCAAGACCACTTCGTTCGACCCGGCCACGCTGAAACAGGAACGGGCGGCGGTCGTGCACGCGGTCGTGGGATTCGGACTGGAAGGATATGCCCATCAAGTCTCGCGTTCGCTGTCGAGCGCCTTGGAGCAGCACCCTGCCCAGATCACCGCGCTCCCGGCCCACGAATCCCTCAATCGCATCAATCGAGCAGGATTGACGCCGACGTACGCAGACATGGCTGCGGCCTATGCCAAAACCGGCATCCTCAACCGCGCAGGGTTGCAAGAACTCGGTGTGGCCCTCCAGGCTGGCTATGTCTTTCAGCCCAAGCAACATCAGGACGAGACCTTGAGAGAAGATCTGGATGTTGATGCTGATCGCGAAGCACGGGAGAACAGGGTGGGAATGACGCGGCATCGGTTCTTACTCGTAGCAGCCCCGGCCCTGTTGCTGGCCTGGCTGCTGACGCCACTCGCAGCTTCGACGGATGCCGGACAGGAATCTCCCACGGCTGTCGTTCGCGCGACACTCGAGGCGGTCCTTCATCTTCTCGACGATCCGCAACTGAAACCGGCGGCACAAGCGAAACACCGGCGCCACCTGCTTGAACAGGTGATCGCAGAACGGTTCGACTACGAGGAGATGTCCAAACGGACACTCGCCGTCCAGTGGAAGGCTCTCAACGACAGGGACCGCCAGGAATTCGTGCAGCTCTTCAAGGCGTTTCTCTCGGACGAATACGCAGCAAGGATTGAAGGGTATGCAGGCGAACGGATCGTCTATGTGTCGGAACGGACGGCGAACGGATATGCCGAAGTCCGCACCAGACTGGTGTCGGACAAACTCGACCTGCCGATGGACTACCGTCTCACCGGCAAGCAGGGTACCTGGTACGCCTATGACGTCATCGTCGATGGGGTCAGCCTCGTCATGAACTACCGCAGTCAGTTCACGAAGATCATCGCGGAGTCGTCGTTCCAGGAACTCCTTCGCCGTCTGCGGGAACGGCCCAAACAGGACCTCAGCAAGCCGAAACCCTGATCACATCCTCTCCACTCAAGGGAATCTCCGCCACTGGTGCCAGAACCTGAACAGGTACCCCTCCTCCAGTGCCGCATCACTGTAATTTTGCGATGCTCCAACCAGTGCTGCCGCTTCTCACCAACGAGCAATTCGAACACCCTCTCATCGGTGAACTTGCGGAGAGCGTAGATAACAAATGGTTGCATTGTTCAGTAAGAATCAGCCCGTGGCTCTTGACGAAAATGCTGAATAGGCAGAGGATTCATCACCGTCAACCGGATCAAACCCATGCTGAAAAAGATCAGGCTCTTTCTCGCCTCCTCTGCAGAGCTAGAAGCAGATCGACGTCAATTCGAAATCTTCATTAACCGCAAGAATAAAGACTGGGTGAATAAGGGCGTGTTTCTGGAGCTCCTCATCTGGGAGGATTTTCTTGACGCGCTGTCTCAGACGCGCTTGCAAGACGAGTACAACCGAGCGATTCGCACCTGCGATATCTTCGTGATGCTCTTCTTTACCAAGGTCGGCAAGTACACCGAGGAAGAGTTCGAGACCGCCTTCGGGCAATTCAAGAAAACCAACAAGCCTTTCATCTACACCTATTTCAAGGACGCGCCGGTTTCGATGGGCGCATTGAATGATGACGTGTTATCGCTGTTGCAATTCAAAAAGAAACTGAAGGCGCTCGGGCATTTTCAGACGGTCTACAACAATATCGAGGACCTCCAACTCCAATTCGGCCAACAGTTGGACAAATTAGCCGCCAGTGGATGTATTGAGTTCCAAGGAGATACGGACAAACAACCCACACCATCGATTCACATCAGTCACAGCAAGAATGTGGTGGCGGGCAGCACCGTGAGTACCGGCGGCGGCAATTTCATCATCGGAGACAGCACCTCATCCAAGAAATAACTCTCATGGCCGAAACACATCTAGAAAATGTTCACAATGCTATCGTCGGCTCCACCGTCACGACTGAGGGTGGCGACGTCCTGGTGAACGGACACAAAGTCACCAATTATTTTTATTCCTCCCAATACCAGGACTTGAAAACGCAAGCGGATGAGCTTCAGGAACACTTTGACAAGACTTTAGACAAAACCAAGAAATACCCGGACGATGAAGATTTCAAGGCCGATCTCCTGAAACTCAGCGGAAAGCGCAACGAGATTCGCAAGAAACTCAAAGAGTTGAAACAGGAGGTCATCCGCCTCGCCGAGACCTTCACGAACATTCCCATCAACTCCGAGCGCCTCAAGCTCGCCCGGCAGCACTTTGAGGCGGGCAACTTCTCCGCCGCCAGGGCCATCTTAGATGCCGATGCCGAGCAAATGGGCAATGAGTTGGACGCTCTCCTGCATCGAGAAGAGCACCTGCAACAGCAACAGGCCCAGGTTCAGGCCCTTCGATTGGATAAGGCCAATGAATTCCTTATCCTGGCGAGACTGACAGCCCTCAACTTCGACGTACCCGATCGCTTCGACAAGACGATCGAGTACTTTGAGCAGTCCCTGAAGGCGACACATACGCTAGAGAACACATTCGAGTATGCCTATTTCCTGCATACACACAATCAATTCAACACCGCTCAGCCATGGTATGAAGAGTCTCTCGCCATCCATCGCCGCCTGGCCGGCGCCAACCCAGACACCTACCTGCCCGATGTCGCCATGACGCTCAACAACCTGGGGAATCTATACCGCGACCGCCACGACGTCGCCGCCGCCCAGGCCGCCTATGACGAGGCCTTCCACATTTACCGCCGCCTGGCCGACGCCAACCCAGACACCTACCTACCCAAAATCGCCACGACGCTCAACAACGTGGGGAATCTATACCGCGACCGCCACGACCTCGCCGCCGCCCAGGCCGCCTATGACGAGGCCCTCCACATTCGCCGCCGCCTGGCCGACGCCAACCCAGACACCTACCTGCCCGATCTCGCCATGACGCTCAACAACCTGGCTGTGCTGTACAGCGACCGCCACGACCTCGCCGCCGCCCAGGCCGCCTATGACGAGGCCCTCGACATTCGCCGCCGCCTGGCCAGGACCAATCCGGAAACCTATCTGCCCAAGTTCTCCGGGACAGCTGTGAACTTGAGTATCTTCTATCTACAGAACCTGCCTGATCGGGACAAGTCTCTCGCCCATGCGGGGGAAGCATTAGCCGCCGCCTGGCCGTTTGTGGAGGTCTTACCTGCTTGCCTAGAGCATGCTCGCGCTATCTTGCAAATCGTCGAGGCATGGGGGGTCGATGCAGAAGCTTTTTTCGAAGAGACGCTTAAGACGACTGAAACCAACTAGGATCGCATTCAACTGCGCACATGTTTCGCAATGAGTATCGTCATATTGGCCAGCCGCTGCAACCGCAGCTAGTCAACTCATTCGGTGGAGATGCCGGGACACATCGTGATAGCGGGGCGGGGTCACGTGATAACAATCATCGAACAGCCGTTCCGCCGCCTCGGCAGTAATGCCCTGCTCCCGTGCCTGCAGCATGTCCATGAACCGATTCATGGTCCGATAGACGGCTTCGCCATCGTCCGTGGCGAGGTGCGCTCTGACGATTGCCAGTTGCACAACGTAGGGCCTAAAGAGATCTTCTCCACCCTCTTCCTTCGCCTGTTCAACCAGGACCGCCTGCACCAGCACATCAAGCCAATCATGCTCCCCGGCGCCGGCTGCACGTTCAAGGCCGGGCACGATGATGACGCTCGCCAACAACACACATGAGGCCGCCATTCCCTTCACGCCTTGAATCCTTCGCATGATTTCCTCCTCGTGTCGGCTCGGCATGCAGTACCGCCAGGCCATCCCCGCCACGCTTGCGTGCTTGCGTAATCGCCCTCCTGTCTCCCCGCCCGTACCACTCGATCACCCGTGTCACGATCAGCACCGGAGAGATGGCGAGCTGGGTGACGGCTTGCGAGACGCTGCCGGCGGACGCACGACACTCCCCATGATAATCTCCTGCACATCAGGCAATTCCTTGGCCAAGTCGGCCACCCGCCGGGATCCGTTCTGAGACCGCAGATTCATCGAGGACGACCAACCGTCGCATCACCGGCGCCCCCACGCCGTTCACCCATGAATCGTCGTGTTGCCTGCAACACAGATAGGCAGCATAGGCTATGCCAGGACCGGGCATGTCGTAGGACATAACCAATCACCATTGAGCAGGAAGAATCGGCGAGGAAACAAGGGGTTGAACAAGGGAGAGCCAGCGGGGCCTGGACGGGAAGATTTGACACTGCCCTATTCCGCTACAGAGCGAGAGTGCGGTTGTGGCGTGGGCCAGCACAGCATTGATGAGTAGCTTGACTGCTGCCGATCCGAGCGTATCTGAGAAGTGAGCGGAGGGTTCGGTGAGAGGAACTGAGACGGATACCGAGGCCGAGCGCAGGGGTGGTGAGCAGGCCCGCGGATGCGAAGCGGGAAGCCTGAAACCCCTCCAAGGCCTCACGACGTGAGGGACGCTCTCTGAACCCACCTCCGCTCTGCTTATGTGAGCCCCTTCCACGTTGACTCACTCACCACGGTCGATGTCGTGCCTGCAGAGGTTCATGCGGAACGCGCTGCCGATGGTGCGACGATGAGCCCCTCTCGCAACAGCACGCGCATGGCTTCATGCGCCGCACGCACCTTTGACTCCGCTAGAATGTGAACCTGATCGCGCGTACGCTCCACGCGTGCCAATCCTTGTTCCTGCGCCTTCGTGGCGGTAGCCACCGCTAAGCGCATCGGCACATGCCACTCCTCCATCGTCGGCAGAATACTGTCCTCGTGAATGCCGCGTTCCCTGGCGCAGCGCGCCAGTTCATGGGCGGCGGCGATCGCCATCTCATCGGTAATAGCCCGTGCCCGCACATCGAGCACGCCTCGAAAGATGCCGGGGAACACGAGCGAATTATTCACCTGATTGGGGAAGTCGCTGCGTCCGGTAGCGACGATGCGCGCCCCTGCTTCTTTGGCTTCCCAGGGCCAGATTTCGGGAACCGGGTTGGCGCAAGCAAACACGATGGCATCTCGCGCCATACCCGTTACCCATTCCGGCTTGATGATGCCGCCTGCCGAGAAGGCCACGCACACATCGGCTCCCCGCAAGGCCTCCTCGATCCCGCCGCGCCGGCCATCGGGATTGGTCTGCACACAGACCGTCCATTGTTCAGCGAAGGCCGGATCCAGCTCATACTCGCGGCGGAAAGTCCCCAGGATTCCTCCCGCATCACAGGCCACGATACGAGTAGGATCGGTACCGCAGGCCGTCAGAAACCGATAGGTCGGCACGTTGGCCGCCCCCATCCCGATCATGGCGATGCGTACCTTGCCCATATCCTTCCCGACGACGGTCAACGCGTTGATCAACGCCGCCAGCAGCACCGTTCCGGTTCCTTGCTGATCATCGTGCCAGACAGGGATCGGACTGATCGCCTGGAGTTCGCGCAGGATCGTGAAGCACTTGGGCATCGCGATATCTTCCAGATTGATGGCTCCGAATGACGGGGCAAGCAGGCGGACGGTCCGGACCAATTCGTCGGGATCTTTCGTGTCGAGACAGAGGGGAACGGCATCCACCCCGCCCAGATATTTGAACAACATCGCCTTGCCTTCCATGACCGGCAACCCGGCGCCAGGGCCGATGTCGCCCAGCCCTAGGACACGCGTCCCGTCGGATACGACGGCGATCATGTTGCCCTTGTTCGTATAGTCGTAGATCAGATCGGGGTCGGCCTGAATGGCCTTGCACGGTGCCGCCACTCCGGGCGTGTACCAGACGGAAAAATCTTCCAGGCCCCGAATGGCGCACTTGGGCATCGTCTGCATCTTCCCTTTATAGTAGGCATGCAGGCGCAACGCCTCGTCCCCGGGTTTCGATGCCTTCGCCAACAGCTCGGCTCGCTCCGCCATCGTCTCCCTCCTCAGCCTCATCTCCATCGCACGATCAACACCACCATGGCGATCCGTTCGTCTTCAGGGCTCCATGGTCCGTTTCAACAGCTTGCTCACTTCCCCGTAGGATCGCGTGTTGACCACGTCGGACTTTCGAAGCCAGCCCCGCCGGGCCTGTGCGATCCCGTATCGGCCGTTCTCAAGATCCGCCGTGCTGTGTGCATCGCTGTTCACGGCCATCAGTACGCCCTCCTCCCGTGCCATGCGGCAATGGATGTCCGTCAGATCCAACCGCTCCGGATGGGCATTCACCTCCAAGAAGCACCCGCGCTCCCGGGCCTTCCGGATGATGCGCAGCATATCGACTTCGTAGGGATCACGACGACCGAGGAGACGGCCACTGGGATGGGCCAAAATGGAAAAATGCGGATGGCCCATCGCTTTCAAGATACGATCGGTTTGTTGCTGTTTGGACAAGTTGAAGCGACTGTGGACCGCGCCGACGACCAGATCCAAGCGACCGAGCACGTCATCCGGCAAATCGAGCGAACCATCTGCGAGAATATCCACTTCGATGCCCTTCAACAGTCGAAGGCCTGTGAGGCCTTTGTTCAGCCGATCGATTTCGGCGCTCTGTGCCGACAATCGGGTAGCATCGAGACCCCTGGCCATCGTCAGCCGGCGGGAATGATCGGTGATGGCGAGATACCGAAGTCCGCGACGCCTGGCCGCGTCCGCCATCTCTTTCAAACTATGCCGACCGTCCGTCGCGGTCGTATGGGCGTGCAGGTCCCCCACGAGATCCTGCAACTCCAGCAGGATCGGAAGCCGCCCTTCATTCGCCGCCTCGAACTCGCCGCGGTTCTCTCGTAACTCCGGGGGAATCCAGGGCAGGCCGACTGCGGCATAGACCGACTCTTCCGTCTCGCCGGCGACGCGGACCTCTCCGCGAAACAGCCCATACTCATTCAGCTTAAGCCCGCGTTGTTGAGCCAACTGCCGGAGCACCACGTTATGAGCCTTGCTCCCGGTGAAATACAGCAGCGCCGCGCCATAACTCTCTTCCGGCACCACGCGCAGATCCACCTGCAGCCGACTCCGAAGGCGGACGCTGGCTTTCGTGTCGCCCTGCGCCAACACCTCCAGCACGTCAGGGTACCGTACAAATCGATCCGTCATGGCTCGACCGGCACGCGCCGTCACAAGAATGTCCAGATCGCCGATGGTGTCCCTGCCGCGTCGATAACTCCCGGCCACCATGACGCGCCCCACGCCGGGCGACTGCCGCAGATACGCCATCAACGCATCGGCATAGGGCATGGCCAAGGCCAGCTGTATACGCGCCTCCTCTCCGGTCCGCGCAGCCAACGTGTCGAGGATGTGCTGCTCAGTCTTCTTCCCGAACCCCTGCAGGCCGCTCACACGCCCCTCCTGGGCCGCCAGCTGTACATCCGACAGGCTGCGTATGTGGAGATGGCGGGCAAGCGCCTGCACGCGTTTGGGGCCAAGCCCAGGAATACGCAGCAGCTCCGTCAGCGTGGCTGGGATTTTTTTGCGCTGCGCCTCCAGGGCAGCTGCCGTGCCGGTCCTGACGATTTCCTGGATTTTTCCGGCCAAATCGTCCCCGATGCCGGGGAGGCTGGTAAGGTCTTCCCCCCGCATGACCATCTCCGCGACCTCGCCGGAAAGATCGCGGATCGTTCTGGCGGCAAACCGGTACGCCCGCACACGGAACGGATTCGCCCCTTCGATTTCGAGCAAGTCGGCCATCTCCTCAAAGACGGCCGCGACCTCGGCGTTATGCGCCGCCATGATCACTCCGCCACTGGTGAAACCCTCGCCAGGCACGAGCCTGGCCTGCGCGTTGATCCTTTCCCCTCACCCGCCCGCATGCTCGAGGCCCACCCGGCCACCCGGATAGACGGCATTTCACACACGATGCATGGTGAGGGGAGCAGCTATTCCTGAATGACTGGGAGAAAGCAATGCGCAGGCCAACCGCGCGGAACGGATCCAGGCGGCCTCGGCACTCCCGCGCCCGCTTGCAGAATGACCACCTGGTACAAGCGTCGCCTTCTTCCCCAACCACCGGAATGTGGCTGTCGCAGAACGCCTCCATGAGACGACACCCCCCCTGCTTCCCTGAGAGCGACGATTCAGCTGCACGAGGCCAGGACCGGCCCGAGACGCACTCCATGCCAGGCACTGCCTTTGCTCATCGCAGCAATGCCTATCGGCCGGAACAAATCATGGAGGCAAGACAGAATGGGTGGATGGATCAACCATTGGCGAACAGCGACCATCGCCCTGGGTTATATATAGGCAGCAGCGACCCACTCATGTGGGGGACAAGTGTCGCGAACATCGGGCTTCGCCGTGGCCGGTACCGGCCTGCTCTTTGCTCTTCACGTGTGGCGCAGCGCCGGTCGTCGAGATCCCGCTTCAACTCATCAACGCCGGCCGACGTTGCTGGTGTCCGCATCCGGATCGATCCGTGGCTCTCGCCTGCCTCCCGCTGCCGTTTCACCTACGAACACCACCATCTGGCAGCCCCTCTGCCATCGCCTGGATGGACATCGCCACGACCGCAGATTTGTATGAAGGTGCGCCGGTGATGGCATGGCGCTGGGATATCCCGCGGCTTCCTGGCACCATGGATCGGGAAGGTCACCGAGCCGAGAAAGGCAACGTCGCCCTCCTCGGCATCGTGACCCAGGCCAGAATTCAGCGCTTGCCGTTGATGGCCGGCGGCAAACTAGTCGATCAGTTGGTGCAAGGCAACCAGGCGTCTGAGCCGCTGCTGACGCCAAACTTTTTCGGGCTAGGCCTGGTGGAACCCGCCTATCGCATCACACAATTGTTGGTGTCAGCGGCGAACCGCTACCACCGACGAACGTCGTCCACCTGGCCACCGTCCTGACGAGTTAATTCAGGCGCGCTTTTTCGCGCTTCGCCATCAGTTGCCGTACACCTTCGGGAGTACCCATCTTCCGGCGATGTTCGAGAATGAGCGGATCGATGTGCTCGCCGCACATCACGCAACGCCATCCCATCTGATTGACCTCGCGAATCTCCTCCGGCACCATGAAGCCTCCGCAACGAAGGCACCGATCCCGTGCGATAGATGTAGCGTAAGTCACCATATATGGTCTCGCCTTTCTGTTGGGCGTGAAGATGTCGCTGACTGTTCGTTTGAGCAAGAACGGACAAAAAGGATTCACCCGCCTTTCGCCTTCCTGATCACCCCCTGCACCACATCGGCCAGCGTCGGCGGTCCGTGATCCTTCACCTCATACCGCACGCGAACTGTGGGCTGTGCAATCCGGACCAGCCGCCGTAAATCCACCGGTGTGGCGATCACCACGAGGTCGCAGTCCACCGAGGCGATGGTCTCCTCCAGCTCCCGAATCTGCTCCGGCCCATATCCCATCGCCGGGAGCACCGGCCCCACATGCGGGTAGTGTTGAAACGTGCGCTGCAGGCTCCCGACGGCGGAGGGTCTGGGATCGACGAGCGCACCGGCATGATGCCGTTCGGCCATCACATGCCCCGCACCGAATGCCATGCCCCCGTGGGTCACCGTCGGCCCATCCTCGATGACCAGCACACGTTTTCCCGCAATCACCCCGGCTTCGTCGGCGCTGAGGAGCATGACCGTCTCCACCACCGTGGCCCGCGGATTCAGCCGATCAATGGAGTGACGGACTGCGGCCACCTGAGTCGGCGTGGCAGTATCCAGCTTCGTCAGAACCATCACATCCGCGCGAAGCAGATTGACCTCGCCGGGGAAATACGCGCGGTCGGTGGCGCGAAGCGGATCCACCAAAACGATCTCCAGATCGGGGACGAAGAACGACCAATCATTGTTGCCCCCATCCCAGACGATGATGTCCGCCCGTTCCTCCGCCTCGTGCACAATCTTTCCATAGTCCACGCCGGCGTAGACCGGACATCCTTGCGCCAGATGTGGCTCATACTCCTCCCGCTCCTCAATCGTGCAACCGGCGGCATCCAGATCGGCCAGTGACTCGAATCGTTGCACGGCCTGCTGCGCGAGATCACCGTAGGGCATCGGGTGCCGCACGACGGCAACCCGCAACCCTGCCTGTTGGAGGATCGCCACGACCCGGCGCGCCACAGGACTCTTGCCGGCGCCGGTCCTGGTTGCACAGATCGAGACGACCGGCTTCTTCGCAGACAACATGGTGGAACGAGGCCCCAGCAGCGAGAAATCCGCGCCGGTGGCCAACACACGAGAGGCCTGCTGCATCAAGTCTTCATGGGAGATATCACTATAGGCAAAGACCACCAACTCGATATGCTGCGATCTGATAAGCCGGTCCAGTTCCTGTTCGGCACAAATCGGAATGCCGTTGGGATACAAGGGGCCGGCCAAGGAGGGAGGGTACACCCGCCCCGAGATGTTCGGGATCTGCGCCGCGGTAAAGGCCATCACGCGATAGTCCGGATTGTCGCGAAACTTCACGGCAAAGTTGTGGAAGTCCCGCCCGGCGGCCCCCATGATCAGCACCCGCGTCCCCTCATCCTTGGCGCGATTGTCCACGTCTATTCTCCCTCACTGATGAATAATGCTACAGCGTCTCTGGTCCTACGCCGAGCAACCTCAGCGCAAGCCGCGCGAATTCCCTCGGTTGGCCATGGCTTCGAGGTATCCCCGATGGTCTACGCCTTGCAGAACCCATGCTCGGAGCATCGGCATGCCTTGGAACCCCATCATCAAGTCACGACGAGACTGGGACGTGATCCCGAACCTCTACGACTATGATGCCGTGCGCACGGCATTTTCGTGGGACCAGGCGCGTAGCGAACTAGATTGGCTCCCGGGGAGACACGGGCTGAATATCGCCCATGAAGCCGTCACGCGTCATGCGGCCGGGCCGCTGGCGCAACGGACGGCGATTCGATGGTTGGGAAAAGACGGGACGGTCGACGACTATTCCTACCGGCGACTGGAAGACCTGACGAACCGTTTTGCCAACGTGCTCCACACGCTTGGCGTCGTCAAGGGCGACCGGGTCTTTGTGCTCGCCGGGCGCATCCCGGAGCTCTACATCACGGCACTCGGCACGCTGAAACACCGCGCGATCTTCTGCCCGCTCTTTTCCGCCTTCGGACCGGAACCGATTCGCGCGAGGCTGACCATAGGCCAGGCCAAGGTGCTCGTGACCACGGCCTCGCTCTATCAACGAAAAGTGGCCGCCATTCGCGAGGCTCTGCCACATCTCGAACATGTGCTGCTGGTCGGTGACGAGCAGCCGACTCCGGTGCGCGCGGGGACGCACAACTTTCATTCTCTCCTGCAGCAGGCCCCGGACCTCTATCAGATCGGAACGACCGATCCCGAAGAACCGGCGCTCCTTCATTTCACCAGCGGCACGACCGGCACACCGAAAGGCGCCATTCATGTGCATGAGGCCGTGGTGGCCCACCACATCACGGGAAAGCTGGCCCTCGACTTTCATCCCGACGATATCTTCTGGTGCACGGCTGATCCCGGCTGGGTCACCGGAACGTCCTACGGCCTCATCGCACCACTCACCAACGGCTTGACCAGCATCGTGGACGAAGCCGAATTCGACGCCGAACGGTGGTACGGGATCTTGCAAGACCAGGGCGTGAGCGTCTGGTATACGGCGCCGACGGCCATCCGCATGATGATGAAAGTCGGCCTCTCTCCCGTCAGACAATACGACCTGCGGAAACTTCGCTTCCTCGCCAGCGTGGGAGAGCCACTGAACCCAGAAGCGGTCGTGTGGGGGGAACAGGCTTTCGGCCGCCCGTTTCACGACAACTGGTGGCAGACCGAAACCGGCGGCATCATGATCGCCAACTATGCGGCCATGGATGTTCGCCCCGGCTCCATGGGTCGCCCGCTGCCCGGCATTGAAGCCGGCATCGTGAGAAAAACTGATTCCGGTACGGTCGAGCCGATCACCGAGCCGGGCCAACAGGGGGAACTGGCACTGCGGCCGGGCTGGCCCTCCATGTTCCGCGGCTATTGGAATGAGCCGGAGCGATACAGAAAATGTTTCGCGAGCGGCTGGTATTTGACCGGTGACGTCGCCAGGCAGGATACGGACGGCTATTTCTGGTTCGTAGGCCGAGCGGACGACGTCATCAAGACCTCTGGGCATCTCATCGGCCCTTTTGAGGTCGAAAGCGTCCTCATCGAACACAAGGCCGTGGCGGAAGCGGCCGTGATCGGTAAGCCGGACCCCGTCGCCGGGGAACTCGTGAAGGCCTTTGTCTCGCTGAAGAACGGCTACGAGCCTGATGACGTCCTCAAACGCGAATTGCTCGGCGTGGCCCGGTCCCGCCTCGGAGCGGTAGTGGCGCCGAAGGAAATCGTGTTTCTGCCGACCCTGCCCAAGACGAGAAGCGGCAAGATCATGCGGCGCCTCTTGAAGGCGCGCGAACTCGGCTTGCCCGAGGGCGACACCTCGACGCTGGAGGGCGGTTCATGACGATGTCGATGACTCGCGAACAGGGCATGGAGCTATTGCGGCAGATGTTGCGAATCCGCCGGTTTGAAGAGCGGGCGGCGGAACTCTACCAACTCGGCAAGATCCACGGATTTCTCCATCTCTACATCGGAGAAGAAGCCGTGGCCGCCGGCTCGATCCCTCCCCTCACGAGCGAGGATGCCATCGTCGCCACGTATCGTGAACACGGCCACGCGCTGGTCCGTGGCACATCCATGCGATCGTTGATGGCCGAATTGTTCGGCAAGGCGACCGGCTGTGCGCGCGGACGTGGAGGATCGATGCACTTTTTCGATGCCTCACGCCGCTTCTACGGCGGACTCGCGATTGTCGGCGGCGGGTTGCCGGTCGCGGTAGGGTTGGCGCTGGCCGACAAGCTGCACGGTCGAGCCCGCGTCACCGCCTGCTATTTCGGCGACGGCGCCGTGGCCGAAGGCGAATTTCATGAATCCTTGAACCTCGCCGCTTTGTGGAAACTGCCGGTGCTGTTCGTCTGCGAGAATAATTTGTACGCCATGGGCACCGCACTGGCCCGCCACCAATCACAACCGGACATCGCGAAAAAAGCAAAAGCCTACGCGCTGACGGCTCACACGGTCGACGGCATGGATGTCCTGGCCGTCGACGTAGCCACGCGCCGCGCGGTCGAGTTCGTGCGACAAGGCCACGGTCCCTACTTCCTAGAATGCCTCACATACCGTTTCCGTGCCCATTCCATGTATGACGCCGAGCTCTATCGCACCAAGGATGAAGTGAACGAGTGGAAACAGCGCGACCCAATCGCCACCTTTCAACAGACCTTGCGCACCGCCAAACTGCTGCACGATGAGGATTGGAAACAGCTGGACACTTCGATCGCCGCCGAAGTCACTGATGCCGTGGCCTTTGCGGAAGCCGGACCCTGGGAATCGGTCGAAGAGCTCACCACCGATGTGTACAGCCGAATTGTCGGCGATCAGGAGCGAGCCGGCAGCTGAATGTCGATCGCTGAATGGGAGGTGTTCAGAGTTGGACGCCATGACTATCACCTATAGGGAAGCGGTACGAATCGGCATGCGAACGGCCTTGCAGCGCGATTCTCGCGTATTCCTCATGGGGGAAGACGTCGGCAAGTACGGCGGCACCTATGCCTGCAGCAAAGGGTTTCTCGATGAGTTCGGCTCTGAACGGATTCGAGACACGCCGCTGTCAGAGAGCACCTTCGTCGGCGCTGGCATCGGCGCGGCGCTCGGCGGCATGCGGCCGATCGTGGAGGTCATGACCGTCAACTTCAGCCTCCTGGCGCTGGATCAGATCATGAACAATGCCGCGACCATCCGGCACATGTCGGGCGGACAATTCAACGTGCCGCTGGTGGTCCGCATGGCCACCGGAGCCGGTCGGCAGGTGGCCGCGCAGCATTCGCATAGTTTGGAAGGCTGGTACGCTCACATTCCCGGCATCACCGTGCTGACACCGGCAACCGTGACGGATGCACGCGGCATGCTGCTCACCGCCCTCGAACAACCGGACCCGGTCTTTATCTTCGAACACGCCTATCTCTATTCGATGGAAGGGCCTGTGGAAGAAGGACCGCTGGCGGTGGACATCTCGCATGCGGCCGTCCGCCGAACCGGCAAGGATGTCAGTCTGCTCACCTTCGGCGGCAGCCTCTGGAAGGCGTTGGCTGCGGCAACACAATTGGCAGAAGCGGGTATCGAAGCCGAGGTGGTGGATCTACGGGTCTTACGCCCGCTCGATCGTGATTGCCTTCTGGCATCGGTCCGCAAAACGCACCGGGCGGTCGTGATCGACGAAGCTTGGCGCACGGGAAGTTTTGCCGCGGAAATCTCGGCCGTGATCATGGAAGCCGCGTTTTACGACTTGGACGCCCCGGTCGCGCGCGTGTGCAGTGAAGAGGTCCCGATTCCCTACCCGAAACATCTGGAAGACGCGGCGCTGCCGACGGTGGGGAAAATTGTGCAGGCCGTGCGTATCTTGTGCAAGGGAACGTCCACATGAGCATCCACTCGGGCGACCTCATCAGACCATGTGTCCTTCAGCGCAAACCCTGTGATCCTCTTCCTCCCCTCACCCATAGGATCGAGTATGGCTGAATTTGTGATGCCCACCCTCGGGGCCGACATGACCGAGGGGACCTTGGTACAGTGGAACAAACGGGTCGGCGACCGTGTCACCAAGGGCGACATCATTGCAGAGGTCGATACGGAAAAGGCCGCCATCGAGGTCGAGTGCCATGCCACCGGAATCATCGAGCAGTTGCTGACCAAGCCCGGCGACAAGGTCCCGGTCGGCACAGTCATGGGGGTGATTCGTGAAGAGGGGCAGGCCGCGGCGGCACCATCACAGCCGCAGCGCAGCACGCCGCAACCGGTCACTCCACAGCCCGTCCCGCCGCCCCATAGAGGAGCCGCTCCTCCACAGCCTCCCGGCAGCCGCCTGCGCATCTCTCCCGCAGCCAGAACACTGGCCGCTGAGCGCGGACTTGACCTGACAGGCCTTCAGGGAACCGGGCCGGACGGGGCCATCACCCTGGAGGACGTGACCCGCGCGACCGCAACCACCGCAGGCATCACCAAGCCGGCCGACGCCACGGAGCGCCAAGCACGCATGCGTCAGACCATCGCAGCAGCCATGACTCGCTCAAAACGCGAGATCCCTCACTATTACCTGAGCACCACCATCGACCTCAGTCGCGCATTGGCATGGCTCGCCGCCGAGAATAGACGCCGGCCTGTGACCGAACGCCTGCTCATGAGCATCCTGTTCATCAAAGCAGTCGCCCTCGCACTCCGACACGTCCCCGAACTGAACGCACTGTGGACAGACGGCACAGCGGTCAGGAGCGAACGGATTCACATCGGCACGGCTATTTCCTTACGCCAAGGTGGCCTCGTTGCGCCGGCCTTGCACGACGCCGACCGTGCGAGTCTCGGCGAATTAATGCAACGGTTCCAAGACCTCGTGAAACGAGCCCGCGCCGGCTCGTTACGGAGTTCGGAGCTGTCGGACCCGACCATCACCGTCACCAGCCTGGGCGAACAAGGAGTGGAAACCGTCTTCGGAGTCATTTATCCTCCGCAAGTGGCCTTGGTGGGATTCGGCAAGGTGGTCGAACGGCCTTGGGTGACCGACGGGCAGGTCGTCCCGCGTCCGGTCGTGACCGCATCCTTGTCCGCGGATCATCGCGTCAGCGACGGCCATCGGGGGGGATTATTTCTGGCTGACCTCGATCGCCGCTTACAGGAGCCTCAATCCCTATGACGACCACGCCGCCCGAAGCCGACACCCGCGCGCAGGTGCTCCGACTCCTGGGCGACATTGCCCCCGAAGCGGATCTCGCCACGCTCAACCCCGCTGTCAGCTTTCGAGACCAGCTCGACCTCGACTCCATGGACTTCCTGAATTTCATGGTGGCCATCCACAAAGCATTCCACATCGAGATCCCTGAATCCGACTATCCCAAATACATGACTTTGAACGGCTGCCTCGCCCAACTGGCCGCATCACGAACATGACCACCGCCAACCAGCCGCCGACCGACACCTGCATTCTGAAAGTCGTCGTCGGCTCACATGCACACGGCCTGGCCGGACCGGACAGCGACAAGGATTTCCGCAGCGTCTTCGTGCTACCCACTGCCGAATTGTTCCGTGTCGGTTTCAAATACCAGGGCACGAGGATGATGAAGGAAGAGGACGACGAAACCGCCTGGGAGATCGGACACTTTCTCCAACTCGCGCTGCAAGGACATCCGCTGGTGCTGGAGACACTGGTCGCCCCGGTCGTGACCATGGATGACTGGGGCACGGAGCTGCGGCAACTTTTTCCCCGCCTCTGGTCCGCACAAACCGCCTATGATTCGTTTTTGAACTACTGCGACAACCAGCGCAAGAAGATGCTGGAGAAAAAGGATGGCCGACCGGCCAAATACGCCGCCGCCTACGTGCGGGTGCTATTCAATCTCTGCGAACTGCTGGAACGCGGAAGTTTCAGCATCAGAATCTCCGAAACGCCTGTCGGCGAAGTCGTACGTCGGATCAAGGCGGGACAGTATCGGCCCGGTGAAGTCATCGATCTGGGAGAGTATTGGACTGAAGAAGCCACACGCCGCCTTCGCACCTGCACACAACACGCACGCCCGGACCTCGCCGATGCGTTCCTCTTGAAACTCCGCAAGGGCTTTCTCCAGTAGCACCCATCGGCGTTTACGTTCCGGTAGCGAAACGGTCGCCCACGACCGTTTCACAAAAAAGAGCCCGCTTCCGTGTGGAGATCAGACCTGCCGACCGAGCGAAGCCCATCCGGACATCCCGGGACAACGCTCACACCGGATGTCCCGCGCCTCCCGTTCATCGGGCTCCCATGGGAGCCGTGCCTCATACTGGCACCGAGATGGAAGCGCGTCCCTTCAGAACTGACCCCGAAACCGGCACAGGCGCAACCTCCGAACCAACTCTTCGCTGCACGGAAGCGGGGATCTCGATCTTATCCTGGCTCCACCTCCCTTCATTTCTGAATGTAAGCACAGTCCGCCTGAAATCAATGAGGTAATTGGCACCATTGCCGTAACCTGCCGATGTCCCGTATCGCCCCACCCCCACCAGCGCCCGGCCCGACACCCACCGCAGCAAGCGCCCTAAGCGAGTGAACTTCCGCCATTCCTGAATGGAGCGATGCCCTCACGTCTTCCTGGCATTGAGCCTGCAATACCATTCGACACAGTTGCGCATGACGACTCACATCGAAATGGTCATGTGCAGAATGAACCATCCACGGAGACACACAAAGGAGACGGATCATGAGTGGACTCACCCGATGGGAACCGTTTCGCACACAGTGGAACCCCTGGAAGGAACTGGAGGATGTGGAGAAGCGCCTCTCGGCGCTCTGGGGCCGTCCCCAGGGTAAAGTGGAAGGACAGAAGGAAGCGATCTCGGTTGCGGAATGGTCGCCGCTCGTCGACATCACGGAGGACGAAAAAGAATACCTCATCAAAGCCGAGCTCCCGGAGGTCAAACGGGAAGACGTCAAACTGACCGTTCAGGACAATGTCCTCGCCATCTCCGGTGAACGGCGATATGAGAAGGAAGAAAAGAACAAAAAATATCACCGGGTGGAGCGCGCATACGGCAACTTTTTGCGCAGCTTCACGTTGCCGGAGGATGCCGACGGGAGCAAAGTTTCTGCGGAATACAAGGACGGCGTCCTGAAGGTCCATTTACCGAAATCAGAGAAGGCCACCCCCAAATCCATCGAAGTCAAGGTCTCCTGAGCGAAAGGAGCAGGCCATGTTCAAGCATCCTCGCTATCTGGACATTCCCTGGGAAATGCATTGGCATCCCGAAGGGTCGTCTCATCGCCACCGGTGGTTGGTCCTGCTCGTGATTCTTACGGCCCTCTTTCTGGTCGGCGTGGGCGTCACCAGCGGACTCTGGTAACGGCGGACGGTCGCGCGACAGAGGGAGATCGACATGTTCAAGAACCGTGAAGAAGCCGGCGAACTGCTCGTGCAGGAATTGGCCGCATTTCGAAACGATTCCTCAGCCATTCTCCTGGCCCTTCCGCGCGGAGGCGTCGTCGTGGCCTTCCAACTGAGCCTGGCCCTGCATCTGCCTCTTGACGTGTTGATCACACGCAAAATCGGCGCGCCCGGCAATCCGGAATATGCGCTGGGCGCGGTCAGTGAGACGGGGGCGGTGTACTGGAACCGCGAAGCACTCTCCGGTCTTGCGCTGACGGATCGAGACCTGACGGCGGCCGTGCACGCGCAACAACAGGAAGTCGCTCGGCGTGTAGCCCTCTATCGGCAAGGGCGTCTGTTTCCCCCGCTCAAGGATCGAACCGTGATTCTGGTGGACGACGGGCTGGCCACCGGCGCGACTTTCTTTGCGTCTGTGGCAACCGCTCGCCAGGCGCATCCGCGCCGCGTGATCGGTGCCGTCCCGGTTGGCCCGCGCAGCACGGTAGAACAAGCCCGCGCGATCGTGGATCAACTCGTGGTCCTGCGGGTTCCGGATCCCTTTTATGCTGTCGGCAACTTCTACCGGGATTTCGAACAAGTCGAAGATCGTGAGGTTTTGCAGTATCTGAACCTCGCAGAAGAAGCATTTGTGACCAAGTCATGAGCGGCCGGGGTGCACGGATGACCGGCGCTCCGACCAGGAAAGGGGCCGGCGGCAATGAACAACCAGACGGAAGGCGGCCACGGCGCACGCCATGATCGATTTGTGCAGGAATACCAACACGACTCGTACAAGATGTCGGGCAAGCTCAAGGAACCGACGGCCTGCAAAGCGTGCGGGGCCGTCTTTCACAAAGGTCGCTGGACGTGGGACTCAAAGCCGGCCGGCGCGAGCGAGATCGTCTGCCCGGCCTGCTTGCGCATCCAGGACAATTACCCGAAGGGGTTCGTCACATTGAAGGGAGCCTACAAGGATCAGCATCGTGATCAAGTGATGGGGGTCATTCACAATACGGAGGCCGCGGAAAAGAAAGAGCACCCCCTGGCCCGTATCATGGCCATCCGAGACCAGCCCGAGGGCTTGGTCATCTCGACCACCGACAGCCATTTGCCGCGACGAATCGGGGAAGCGCTCAAGCACTCACATCACGGCGCATTGGACGTTCAATACGACAAAGACGAGGAGTTCGTGCGCGTCACGTGGACCAGCTAGGTCACGAAGCGGCAGAGTACGTGGGCTAGAGAGAGGAACAGACGGACCCAGGCTGCGGGGCAAGGGAAGGCCTCGCCAGGGGGTTGCAATGGGGAAACGAACATTCATGCGCTGGACCCGCATCCCGGTCGTGAGCCTGTGGCTCATCTCCACGCTCACTCCGGCAACAGCGGAGATGCAGCTGATGCCGGGAGCGGCGTCGGATCTGGATCACGCGACGGCGGAGGCGGTGATGACGACCTTCCGCAGGGCGGATGACGCGATCCGCACGCGTGACCTGAATGTCGTAATGGCCCTTTATTCCGAGCAATACGACTACCACGGACTCAAAAAATCCGACATGCGAAAGGTGTGGGCCAATCTGTTCGATGAATTCCAAGACCTCGCCGATGCCCATCACTTTTCCCGGCTGACCAAGGTGGGCAGCGGCTCCAAGACCATCATCGAAGTGACCTGCACAGGCAGCTTGTCCGGCCTCTCCAAGACCGGCGGCCTGCGCGTCCCGATCGACAGTTGGTATGAGGAAGTCCACTATATGACGTTCGAAGACGGGCAGTGGCGTATTCGCGGTAACGTCGGCGATTCTCCGCGGTTGATGCCCTTCGGCACGTCACCGCATCCTTTATTCTGAAAGGAGGCCTATGCGCGTTCTGATCGCACTCGACTGGTCGGAGCAGGCCTTTGCAGCCGTTCGAGAAGCCTCATATCTCTACGATCTGCACGACGTCACGCTGGTGCATGGGATCGATTTGGGGATGTTTCAATATCCGATCGTCGCGGAAGTCAGCAGCATGCAAGGGTATGACGACTTCCGCAACGCCATGAAGAAAGCCGGTGAGCAACTGCTGGATCACACCACCACGCTCCTGCCGTCCGAAGGCGTGTCGGTTGCGCGCGTCTGTGAATTCGCCAAGCCGGCCTCGCTGATTTTGGACAAGGCGCGGGACCTGCGGCCTGAGCTGATCGTGCTCGGCGCGCGCGGGCGCGGGCGTGTCGGCGAATTCGTCCTGGGAAGTGTCTCCCACCGCGTGGCGATGCATGCGGATTGCACGACCTTAATCGTGAAAGAACGGGAAGCTCCGGTCAAACGCGTCACGGTCGCCGTGGAAGGACATGAAGACGGGGCGCGCATCAAAGCCTGGCTGCTCGCCCATCCGTTCAAGAATCCGGTCGATCTCACCATCGTCAGCGTCGTGCAGCCGATCCCCGCCACCGATCCCTTCAGCCTCTTCCCGCTACAGGATTGGACCGGCATCGCCGTCCGTTCGGCGGAAGACCTGATCAAGAATCTCGCCGCCTCGCTGATGAACAGCCGGTATACGGTCGGTACGCAGGTGAGCATCGGCGATCCAGCAGATATTCTCACGGAACGCGCCAAGTCGGCGGACCTGTTGATCATCGGCTCGCACGGACGAAAAGGGTTGGAGCGGTTTCTCCTGGGGAGTATTTCCCACGCACTGCTCCACCAGGTCCCCTGTCCCGTATTGATTGTGCGATGAACAGAGCGACAATCTTTTGGCAGACATCGAATCATAAAGGAGCCCGCGCATGAAAACCTTCAGCATCCTCTGTGCCCTCTGCCTCGTCATCCTGGGAAGCTCCTGGGCCGCCGGACAAACCCACCGTGGCAACCCTCGCGACGGCCAGGCGATTTACGAAAAGACCTGTCTTCGCTGCCACGGGGAGAAGCTGGACGGGAACGGGCCGGAGGGACAGTATCTGATCGTGCGGCCGGCAAATTTTCAGTCGGTCAACTCGCGGGCCAAGACCGATTGGGAGCTGCTGATTACGATTGCGAACGGCGCCCTGTTCAGCCCCATGCACGGCTATCGCGGCAAATTGACGGATCAGCAAATGCTGGACGTGTTGGCCTACATCCGGTCCGTGGCTACACCTGATTTCGTGAGTTAGCGACCTGGCTTCCGCGGTTCCGCGTGCAAGGCTTCAGGCTGAGACATCGCACCGTCGTACGGATCCTGGGGCGAGGCCAGGATCCGTCACCCAGCCAACGAGCGACAGGTCAGCGGTTGCAACCCACTCGCAACCCGTTCATGATCCCCGCAGGGAGTTCGCCCGTCGCGAGTCTCCATCTGATCAGAGCACTTTCCCATGCAACGTATCCGCCCCCGCCACATGCCGCCGCTTCGAGATGATGGGCCCGACGCGGGACACACCATCCTGAGCGATGGAACCACGGCCCTGTTGCGGATCGCGCAACCCGGCGACGCCGACGAGTTACAACGCTTCGTCGAACGCCTGTCTCCGGCAGCCACACGCCATCGCTTCTTTTCAGAAACGGCGCCGCCCGCCGAGGTGATCCGTGCGCTCTGTGATGCGTCGCAACCGCAACGGTGCCTGACGGTGCTCGTCCTCCGCCGCCAGGACGATGCGCTGCACATCATCGCCTCCGGCTCCTACCATGCACGAGGCCCGCATGAAGCAGAAGTGGCGATGGCCGTGGACGACCGGCTCCATGGGCATGGACTCGGCACCATCCTTCTCGAACGCCTGGCTCTGTTGGCCATTCGGCACGGATTCACCAAGCTCTGGGCCATCACCCATGCGGACAACCTGGCGATGCGCGAAGTGTTCGCCACGTCAGGCTTTACCATAGAAGAACATCTGGAGGGCGGCGACATGGAGGTCGAGTTGTCGCTGACACCGACCGATCAAAGCGTGCGGCAGTCGGAATGGCGCGAACGAGTTGCCACAACCGCTTCGCTGCGCCCCCTGTTCCATCCTCGCACCGTCGCCGTGGTCGGCGCCTCACGCTCCCCCCAGAGTATCGGCTACCGCATACTTGATGCGCTGCACAGCAACGGGTTTCGCGGGCACTGCTACGCGGTCAATCCGCATGCGTCGAAGATTGCCGATGTCGAAGCCTTTCCCTCACTCCGCGCCCTGCCTGAACCGGCCGATCTCGTCGTCATTGCCGTGCCGAAAGAAGCCGTTCTTTCCGTGGTAGACGACTGCGCGGCGACCGGAGTCCGCGCGTTGGTGGTCATCACCGCCGGATTCGCCGAAGTCGGAGAGGAAGGACGTCGTCTGCAAGCACAGCTGCTGGAGAAGGTACGGCAGCATGGTATGCGGATGGTCGGGCCAAACTGCTTCGGCATCCTGAATACAGACCCGGCCGTCAAACTCAACGCCACCTTCACCTCCACATTTCCCCTCGCCGGCTCGATTGCGATGTCCTCTCAAAGCGGTGCCTTGGGGCTGGCCCTGCTCGCCGCTTCCGGGCGATTGCACCTCGGGCTTTCGACCTTCGTCAGCGTCGGCAACAAAGCGGATGTCTCCGTGAACGACCTCCTGCAATATTGGGAGAGCGATTGCGCCACAACCGTCATCCTGTTGTACGTGGAATCGTTCGGCAACCCCAGACGGTTCGCCCACATCGCGCGGCGAGTCAGCCGCAACAAGCCCATCGTCGCACTCAAAGCGGGGCGGACAGCGTCCGGCAAACGTGCCGCGGGCTCGCACACTGCCGCGCTGGCCGCCAATGACGTCGCCGTTGAGGCATTGTTTCGGCAAACCGGCATCTTACGCGCCGACACGCTGGAAGATATGTTTGCACTCGCGGGAGCCCTGTCGGAGCAGCCCTTACCGAAAGGCAACCGCGTCGGCATCCTGACCAATGCCGGCGGGCCCGCCATTCTCTGCGCGGATGCCTGTGAAGCGGCGGGGCTCGAGGTGCCGGAATTGTCTCAAGCCACAGTGACCAGACTCTCGCCTTTTCTTCCCACCTCCGCCTCGTTGCACAATCCGGTCGATTTGATCGCCTCGGCAACCCCCGAGCAATACGAGCACGCCATCGTCACGCTGCTGAGCTCGGACGATATCGACGCCTTGATCATTCTGTATATCGCGGTCACCAGCACGGATGTCGCCCCTATTGCGGAAGGTATTACTCGCGGCATTGCCGCTGTGCGGGCGGCTCAGCCGATGAGGAAGCCGGTCCATATCGGATGGATGGTAGAATCCGACCGCGAACGTCGTTTCGCCCTGCCGACTGAAACCATTCCGACGTTCGGCCTCCCTGAACTTCCTGCACGCGTCTTGGGAACCATCACCGACTATGTGCAATGGCGCGATCGCCCACTGGGGATGGTCCCCGATTTCGACGATCTGAACCTGCCGGCCGTGCAAACCATCTGCCGCGACGTGCTGGCCACGAGGGGAGGCGGCTGGTTGACGGTCTCGGAAACACGTGCGGTCTTGTCCGCAATGGCAATTGCACTGCCGCCCGGCGGAGTGGCGACAAGCGCCGAGGAAGCGGCTACGCTCGCTGCCCAGATCGGCTTTCCGGTCGCCGTGAAACTGGCTTCGCACACCCTCGTGCACAAAACCGAGATCGGCGGCGTCCATCTGAATCTCGCCAACAAGGCCGAGGTCCGACGCGCCTACGACGACATCGCCGCACGACTGGCCGAAGGCCGGCATCTGGACGCAATGGAAGGGGTGCTCGTCCAGCCGATGGTAAAGGATGGCGTCGAGGTGATGGCCGGCATGGTCCAAGATCCCTCCTTCGGCCCTTTGATTGGATTCGGGCTGGGCGGGATACACGTCGAAATTCTCGGGGACGTGCGGTTCCGGATCACACCGTTGACGGAGCTGGACGCGGCGGACCTGATTCGGAGCATCAAGGGCTATCGTCTGCTACAAGGGTATCGCGGCCATCCGCCCGCAGACGTCGATGCCATCCAGGAACTGCTCCTGAGACTCTCGCGGTTGGTCGAAGAGGTGCCCGAAATCGTGGAACTCGATCTCAACCCCATCTTCGCCCTCGCACCGGGAGAAGGATACCGCATCGTCGATGCGAGGATCAGGGTAGCGGGAAAGAACCCCTAACACTCCGCATCACTCGGTGCTCGAAGTCGATTCAGGCTGCTCCCGGAGCTCCGTCACCTGCGCCGCGCAGTCGCCCGTGGGGGAGCCGCGATCGACAGACTCCTTCTCCCACACCAGACGGCGCGCGCCGACATGCCTCAACAAACATTCAGCCGTCGCTAAGAGCTCCTGCACCTGACGAGCGGCCCCATCGGCGTAGTGCGCCAAATCGAAAATGGGAATCTGGAGACAGACCTCCGCGCGATTCTTGCGTTCCGGTGAAAATACGATGCGGTGGGCAGGCGGCTGCGGATGTTCGCAAGGCTTGAGCAGGTCGAGTGTCTGAAAGAACACCCGGCACAGGCGCTGTAAATCGCCGAGAATCGCCCGATGTTCCTCGTCGTCATTCAGCGGAAATTGGGCGGAATCTCTAAAGGCCCCGTACAGATTGAGCTGAAACCCGATCTGGACGATCCGTCCGTCGCCCATCTTGACAAAAAACGGGTCATGGTCGAAGCAGACCTTGCGCTGCGCAATCATGTCACGGAGCGACTGCTCACTCGAAAAGGCCTGCTCAAGATGCAGCTGCATGGACCTCTGCTTACCTTCGGTCACGGCCCGCCTCCGCCATGACAGGAGAGGCAGTCCCCCATTCGGCCCGGTTGATGTGCGCCTCGCCCTTTTTCATACAACCGCCGCACAATGAGCTCGTCTTTCAGCGTCACCTTCGTCGCGACCCGTGTGCCGAACGCATGGCAGGCGGTGCAGGAGCCGGCGCCCGTCGCGCGAAACACCAGATCGCCATGGGGATTCATCCTGGTCTCTTCGGTAATGTGAGCCAAGGCCCCGCGATGTTCCGTATGGCACCCGGTACAAGCTGTCTGTCGAACAGCCAGATCGCGATGCCAGATGGAGACCGCCGGAGTCGCACGACTCTCAAAATACCCTTCTGAGTGGCAACGCACACAGCGGGTCGCGCTCGGTCCACCAAACGGCGCATGGCAGTTCGTGCAACCGGCGGTATCGACATGATACCGGCTGAGGTCGCCCGGAGCCCAGAACGCGGCGGGACTCCGCTCGGTTCCCCACCCCACCCAGATCATCAACACGAGGGTCGTCAAGGCCACCGCCGGAATCGCTGTTCTCGGAAGCGGGAGGTATCGCATGACTCATGAGATTCCGGCAAAGAACAATGCCCCCACCACATGCAGGAGGGCGAAGACCAGAAACATCAGCGTCATCGGTGCATGAATCGCCTGCCAAAGACGAAATGCCTCTTCCTGGGAAGCCATCCCATGCAACTGCGCGTCGATGTCGTTTTCGGACATTCCCTGATGTTGGAGGAGGTGGCGCTGCTCGTTGAGCGTCCTGAGGCTCGCGGCGTGCACCAACTGTCCCACGATTCCACTGACGACTACGACGACCATGGACACCATGGCCAGGATCGGCACCACCGCATGGTAATGGGCGCCGGAATGAATAAAAATCAGCAGTGGCCCTATGACGCCTGCCACCATGTGGACTCGAAACCATGCGCGCGGCCAGCGACGCGTGGGACTGGCTCGCTTTCGAAACGGATACACGAACACCAACAGCGTGACAGCCAGTCCTGCCCAGCCGACTCCATGCCCGTACCCGGTATGGCCGAATGGGGTGACCTTGTCGAGACTGAGCAGCGCCTCAAAGGCCAACGCACCGACCACCGCACCGACTGTCGCCGCGACGACCGCGATGAGACGCCACCGCACGCCCATCATGTCCGCCGTCCGTTCTTCATCAGCCCGTGATTACTTTCGGTACCGCTCAACTCCCTTACTGCCGCCGGCATGACAGCGCAAACAGTCCGCAAATCTGCCTGGCCCGTGAATACCTTTCGCCTTGGCCCTCAGGGCCTGCACCAATTCGTTGTCCTGCACCTGCGCCAGCATCAGGCCGTCTTTTCCGGCCCGGTGACAATCCAGGCAGGTGGTCGCGCCGGTCGCACGAAAAATGAGATCACTGTGGGGGTTCGCCGCCATGCCGTTCGATTCGGCGATCAGCCACCCCGTCGCCTCTCCCTCCGAGTGCGAGGCTTCACCGGATCGACCGGGAAAGGATGTCGCCTCCCGAGGCGCTGCAACCACACAGAGCAGCCCCAGTAGACAACCGAACCGAACGACCCCACGGCCCGTCATGACTGCCCGCTCCCGCAACAGGTTCGATACCGCTCTTCCGGGATCTCCTTCATGGCCTGATAGAGTTCCACCCGCTCCGCCTCGCTGATGACTTGATCGATCGACGGGTAGAGAATCCGTTCCTCCTTCATGTTATGTGATGTCAGGATCTCCACCAACCGCTGCTCCTCCCGATCGCTCTCGGGGTTCTGTTGCTGAACTTTGTCATGGATGGCCTCCAGGCATTGGCCGATCATCTGATGCTCGGTACGCATGACCTGCGTCGGGCCGCCTTCCGCCATGCCGGAGTTTTCCTCCCACTTGGGAAACAACACATCTTCCTCCCACACGATATGTCGCTGCAGGCCATACTTGAACTCGACGAAGGCGTCCTTCGCCTTGGCGAAATCTGTCCGCTTCAGTTGCTGGAAGGTATTGAAGAGTGCATCCAACCGGTCATGATCCTGCTCAAACGTCACACTGATTTTTTCGTTCGACATGCCTTGCTCCTTGGTTATGAATGACGAAGTTTGTATTCCAAATGACACGCCACACAGGCCTTGAGCACAGTGTTGAACTGAGGCAGGATCTGCTTCAGATCCTGGGTCGGCATCACCTCGGCCAGCTTCTCGGCAGCCGCATGATGCGCCATCGCGAGATCGTGATAGGCCGGCGGAAAGTCAGCCGGTTCCTGCCTGGCCATGGCGTACCGATGCATAAAGAATCCCAGATGTGATTCCGTCAGCCCCTGCGCCAACCGATAGTCTTCGTCGGCCAGGGCCGCCACGATCGCTTGAATCGTTTCCAAATGTTGGAGCATCACAGCGCGATGTTCCTGTCGCGCCTCCGCCTCGAGCGGAATGGGCGTGCGTACATCCGGCAGATGCACCGGCGTCACACCGCGCGCAGACGAGGTGTGCTGCTCCACGCAGCCGGTCATGAGACCCACTACCACAACCATGCAGGCCAGCCCAGCCCGCGCCCGCAATCGCCGCCGACTCATGCCTGCTCCTGTGTCGCCTGTTGCCAATAACGGTCCACGCCCTCTTGAATGTGGCGAATGGTGTCCGCTTGCAGGGTCGGCTCGAACAGATGTCGGAAGCGTCCCTGCAGTTGCAGATACGCCTCCACCGGCTTGCGCTTCGGGATGTACGTGTGGGTAATCGTCCCGTTGACGGCTTCCTTCAGCGGCCAGAGCCCGGTCTCAACGGCTAACTTAGCCACCTCCGGCGTGGCTCCCGGATCATACAACCAGCCGGTCGGACAGGCGGAGAGGGCGAGAAACATTTTCGGCCCGGTGAACGCGGCGGCCCGCGCAAACTTTTCCTCCAAGTCTAACGGATACCGTGGGGCGACCGTCGCAATGTACGGAGGCCGATGCGCCCGCCAAATCTCAAAGATGTCCTTCTTCTCCTGAACCGTCGCGGCAGGATGATGCAGACTGCAGGGTGACGTCGCCGTCCGCGCAGCATAGGGAGTAGCCGGGGACAGCTGCATACCGGTGTTGCCGTACGCTTCGTTGTCGTAACAGATGTAATAAAAGTCGAGCGTGCGATGCATCGCTCCGGAGGTCGACGACAAGGCCATATCGTACGTGGAGCCGTCGCCGCCCAGCACGACGACTTTGAGATCCTCGCTCTTCGGCAGCCGTCCCTTGGCGATCAACACATCCAACGCATCGCGAATGCCCTGTGCACCGGCCGGCGCCGAGCCCATGGTCGTATACATCCACGATCCCTTGAATGAGCTAAAAGGATAGGCCGCCAACATGGTGAAACAGCCGGCGGCATTCACATAGACGACCTGGTCGCCCAGCACCTTCGCCGCGAGCCGCAAGGCTTCCAGCCCCCCGCACCCGGCGCACAAGGCCGTTCCCGGCAGCACATGCTCCTCACGTGGAATCTGCTTGATCTTCTTGAACGTCTCACGTTGCCACATGGCCGCTCTCGTCTTCTTCACGTATTACGTGTTGCGTTTCCCGTTTCCAGCCGCAACCAGCTGCAACTGCGTCATCTCTCGATGTTCGTCGGCACTGTACAGCAAGACCGGGGCGCCGACGGTTCCGCGGACTCCTGCCTCTGCCGTCTGATCGAAAACGGCCTGGAATTCGCCTTCGGACAGATTCTGACCGCCTAACCCGCCGACGAAGGAGCACAGTGCCCGGGGTCGCGCGGACTCATGATACAAACAGGCCGCGATTTCCTGGAAGAGAATCCCACCCTGCCCCGGCGCCAGATTCTGGTCCAACACAGCCACGGCCCGTCGCCCGCGTAAGGCCTGTCGAATAGCCTCAGCCGGCCAGGGGCGAATCACCCGCAACCGAAGCAACCCCACTCGCCTCCCCTTGGCTCTGGCAGCGTCGACCGCCGCCTTGCCTGCGCTTGCGCCCGAGTTCGTCATCACAAGCACATCTTCCGCATCATCCAACCGGTAACCTTCGAGCAGATCATAGCGTCGACCGAACAGTGCGTGGAACGAGTCCGCAGCTTCCTGATGCACCTCAAGTGCATTCTGTGCCGCCAAATGCACTTGATGCCGGAAGTATGCGTACGGCGTGCCGCCGATCACGGCCACGCCCAACGCATGCGGAGACGAGGCCGTGAAGCCAAGATGGGAGGGGCGGAAGGGAGGCAGAAACTGTCGCACCCTGTTCGGATCAGGAAGGCTCACCGGCTCGCGGGTAAACGACAGCGTAAACCCGTCCAGATTCACGATGACCGGCAACATCACGCGTTCATCTTCGGCAATCTTGTACGCCATCAAGATCGAATCCAACACCTCCTGGCAGGTCTCCGCATGAATCTGCAGAAACCCGGAATCCCGCGCGGCCAAGACGTCATTATGATCAGACTCCAACGTAATCGGAGCGGCCAAGGCCCGCGAGACATTCACCAGCACGAGCGGTGCGCGCCAGCCCGAGATCGAGTAGAGCACTTCGAACGCGTGAAGCAAGCCTTGACTAGATGTGGCGGTAAACACGCGCGCGCCGGTGACTTCCGCGGCACCGGCTGCCGTCATCATCGAGTGCTCGGAGTCCATACTCACGAATCGCGCCGCCAACTCACCGCGTTCGCACCACGCGGCCAAGGCTTCCACGATTTCCGTCTGCGGGGTAATGGGAAATGCCGGAATATAATCTACGTCCGCCAACCTGGCTCCCCACGCGGCGGCCAGGTTCCCGGTCATCATGTGGCTGTCCATGCCACCCCGCCTTCCTTCTCCCGCTCCGCAACCAATGCGTGAGTCGGGCATTCGTGCACGCAGATCTGACACCCTTTGCAATGGGCATAGTCCACAACCGGATGATCTTCCCGGTTCATGGCAATCACCCCGTCCGGACAATAGGCAAAACACAACCAACACCCATTGCACTTGTCTGCGATCAACACTGGTCGAAACGTTCGCCACCCGCCGGTTTCGCGCAACACCGAATTTCCGGCCGCGCTGATTCTGGCTGTGCCTTTCGTCGGCGGTTCATAGGTCGGCGTGTGCAGGGGAGACACGCCACCGGCCCGGTCGCTACACGATGCCAGCACGGCCGGCTCAACCGAGTCATAACACACCCGTGCGAGTGTGAGATTCCGCTCGATCACTGCCCCAGCCACACCGAGATCGGCCAGCTCCCGGCTGATCGCGGACTGGAGAGGTTTCCACTCCAGCCCTACAAGCTTGGCTGCCACGGCGCCGAGCAACGCACTGATCGCCTCACGCTGCCCCAATTGTTCCAATGCCATCCCTGTCACATCCCGCGTGCTCACCTGCGTAGGCAAGAACCGATGGGCGCGTACTGCTTCGCTACTCAACGACGAGTTGACGAACAGGACCGTCTGCTCGGTCATCCCTTCTACGACATGCGCCCCGGCATCGTCCAGCAATGAGGCCTCCGCCACGACGATGACATCCGGATGGGCGATCGGCCCCCGCTCCCGGATCGGCTCCCGACCGAAGCGCGTGAACGCAGCAACCGGCGCCCCTCGCCGTTCAGCCCCATAGATCGGGGAATCCTGAGCCACATATCCGCTCACAAACGCCGCAGTGCCAAGAATGCGACTGGCCGTCTTGGCGCCTTGCCCGCCACGCCCGTGAAAGCGTACTGCCACCATCTCAGGCTCGATCCGCCCGCTCCTTCTTGAATGCGTCTTTCCCCGCCGCCAATGCAGCGGCAATCGTCGCTTCCGTCTCTCGCAGATACTGTTTGGCCTCATCCACGGTCTCGGAGATGTCTTTTCGGATCTCCCGGGCCTTCTCCAACATCTCCTCTTCCGTGCGGCGCGCATACCCACGCAATGCCGTACGCGTCTCTTCTCCGGACCTGGGCGCATAGAGAATGGCTGCTACCGCACCGAGAACGGCTCCACTCAGAAACGCGATCGACACCCCCACCCCCGAACAATTCCCACTCTGATCGGCCATGGTGATCTCTCCTTCCCGGTTAAAAACATGAGCTCGGGCATGCGCCTTCACTTGGTCTTTGTCCAAAGCAGAGGGCGTGCCAGGCCCTGCCGTGTGAACCTTGGGCAAGTGACTGCTTTGGCGAGGATTTTCCGGGATACGCTCGGCCGCATAGGCGTCCTGTGATGGGACTGGGGAATTCCAGAACCGCGCAGAAGCCGCACTGTCGCAAAACGCATCAGGGCACAATGAGCGTCGCCGGCCGTCCCGCTCGCGCTGATCGGACGACGGCACTGCATCTCATGGTGCTGTGAGCTGGAAGGTCAGGTGAAGAGGACGGCAGAGCAAGCACGGTGGGTGGAGCGGCAGGGCGCAATCACTCCTTTTCAGGAGCCGGAGGTGTTTGCGGCACGGCAGGCGCATCCTCGTCTTGGTCCATGTGGTCGGAGCCTCGGGAGTCCCGCCTTCCACCATGCCCCATCGGGCCGCGCCCTCGCATGCCGTGATGACGTCGGAAGGTCCGTGTGTATTGAATAATCGCCCAGATCTCTTCATCCGTCAGTTGGTCGGCAAAGCCGACCATGCTGGTGCCGGGCGATCCATACTTGATCACCCAGAAGATTTCGCCTTCCGTACGGTGGCGCCAGAAGCCATGATGCTGGAAGTTCCGGGGCGCCGGATTGAGCTGCGCCGCGAGCGGCCCATGGCCATCACCCTCCTGACCATGACAATTGATGCAGGTGCCTTTGCCCGCATAGAGCGCGTTGCCCTTGTCGATCGTCTGGGGCGAATCCGGCAAGGGACTCCTCAACGCTTGGGCTTCGGCCAGTTTATCGGCCGAAACACGCGGCCTCATCACATCATGTCCGGCTGCCCACGCATCGGATACGCCACAGAGCAGCGCGAGACACAACACCCCCCACAGCGTGCGGCTTGGTTTTCCCTTTGCCATGTTCGTACCCTGCTGATGGATGGGCCCAGTTCCCCTTGCCCTGTCGCCACGGTCAGAAATCCAGCTCGGCCATCTTCCGATGGAACCGCGTGATGACATTGGGATCCGGCGTGAGTCGAATCTGCGCCTCGTCCTTCCCCTTGTACGGCAGCAAATTCAGCACATACCGCAGACTTTCCAAACGAGCCGCCTGCTTGTCGTTCGCCTTCACGATGATCCAAGGACTGAAGGTCGTATGCGTCTTGCCGAACATCTCTTCCTTATATCGAGTGTACGAATCCCACATCTCCTGCGCCTTTTCATCGACCGGGCTCAGCTTCCACTGTTTGAGCGGATTCTGCCGGCGCGCCTCAAAACGCTTCGCCTGCTCCTCCTTGGAAATCGAGAACCAGAACTTGATGATGGTGACACCGTCTTCGTACAACATGTGTTCGAATTCCGTGACCTGCTGCAGGAATCGCTGGTGCTCCTTCTTGCTGCAGAATCCCATGACCGGCTCCACCACCGCCCGGTTGTACCAACTCCGGTCGAAGAAGACGATTTCGCCTTTGTTGGGCAATTGCCGGATGTAGCGCTGAAAATACCATTGCCCTCGCTCATCGTCCGTTGGCTTCGGCAGGGCCACCACCCGCATCGCTCGCGGGTTCAGGTGTTCGGTGAACCGACGGATTGTGCCGCCCTTTCCGGCCGCATCGCGCCCTTCCACGAGAATCGCAATGCGCTGACCATCGGCCTGCACCCACCGTTGCAACCGCACCAACTCTACCTGTAACTGCCGCAACTCCTGCTCATAGAGCAGGGTCTTGCGCACGTCTTCCAGATCGATGCTCTTGCTCTTGATCAGCTGAATGAGCCCCCGACGCGTATTGACCCGGCGGAGGTCCTCCTCGCTCAAGATCCGTCCTGCTTCCCCGATAAGCCCCGCCGCCATGGCGCCGCCGGGATCACGTGCCGTTTCATAGCCGTCCCCTGCAAGCGGCACGGCGGTAGGAATCACCTCCAGGTCGTCGTCCAAATCGTTGTCTCCGAGCACAACCCCTGGCTCCTCCGGCTCGCGCTCTTTGCGGCCCTTGGCTTTTCCGTTTGTTGGTCCCTCTGCGGCCATGCGCCCCCCTTGTTTCTTCATACCGGACTAGAACGCCACGTTTCGATCACGTTCGGCTACGGCCTTGATGTAATCCGGCATGCCCTTGATCGATGCACCGGCGACGAGATCCGTCCCATTGATTTGACGAGCAACGGCACAGGCTCCGCAGACCCAGATCGGAACCTGCGCGGCCTGCACCGCGGCCAACACCTCTTTCAAAGGACTCAGATTCACGCCGATCACATGGTCGGCCGTGCCCTTGCGCCCCAACGTCACGGCTTCGTTCCACAGCCACAACACCACATCGTGCCCCTGCTCCTTGGCCGTCTTCGCCGCCATGAACGGTAAGCTCGCCATGGTCGGATCGTCTGTGCCACGACTGCCGGAAATGATAAATGTCGCCACTCACAACCTCCCTCGTTCGTCTCTCGTCCGTAAAGATACGAGCTGATGGCCGATAGCGTATGCCTGAGATCGAAGACACGGTACCCGGCCTCTTCCTCGCGCCATACGCGTCGGCCATCGGCCCTATTCATTTCACTTCGCCAGACTTCTCACATAGGCAATCAACTGCCACACCTGCTCATCCGGCAATGCGGCAAACGACATCATGCCGGTTCCAGGCGACCCGTTTTTGATGATCCAGAACAGTTGCCCATCGGGCAAGTCCTTCATCGTCGAGCCGCAGGTAAAGTTGCGAGGCGGTGGAATCAACGCCGCGCCCATGAAGCCCTGGCCGTTGCCTTTCTCGCCATGGCACATGGCGCAGGCCACCGGCTGTGCCGTCTGCAGAAAGAGTGTCTTCCCCGACTGAATCATGGCATCCGAGCTCGGCAAGGGATTGGTCTTCGACAGAAATTCTGGCGGCGCCTTCGCCGTCTTTCTCGGCTGTGGACAGACCCCAGAGGCCCCGCCTCCCACCGACGCCTGAGCCTGATCAGGTCCGCCCTTGAAGGTGGCCTTCAAATACGCCATCACATCCGCCACGCCCTGCTGCCCGATCGTCAGCCCCCAGTACGGCATGTTCGGCGACTTCCCCATCGCGGCGCCGCCATGATTAATGACGTTGTACAGATAATCCGTCGGCAATTTCTCGAAGGGAATGTTCGCGTGCACGGCCGGCTTCGGATTCAAGCCGGAAGCCGCCGGACCATCACCCTTGCCGGTCGCCCCGTGGCATTGCGAACAATATTCTTTGTAGAGCACTTTCCCGCGATCCACGCTGGCCAGACCGAACTCAGGCGCCGTCCACGGTTCGTAATATTTGAAGTCCTTCACACCCTGCACCATGAGAAACCCAATCACCGCTCGCAGCTGCGGCTCCGTCGCATCGGCCAGGAATTCGCCGCTGTGCGGCACAAAGTCCTGCGGATTCAGTCCGAACCGGAACAGCCAGTCCTTGTCATACCGCTGCCCTGCCGCCGCCAGGGATGCACTCTGCGGACCACCGATGAGCGCCCCGTTCTCCTCGATGAGGTGACACCCGAGGCAGGCATGCGCCTTATACGCGATACCTCCGAACGTCGCATCGAATTTGCTGACCTTGGCGAGATCGAATGCACCGACCGTCACCCGCGGGTCCTTGTTGTGTTGTTGAAAGTAGTCGGCAATCGCCGCCGCTTCGTCGTCACCGACCACAGGATGCCGCATCGGTCCTTCGGCAAGGTCCCACCGATACCCCTTCGGATACAGAGGGGCCTCTTTTCCCGTCAGATAGCGAAGCAGCCAGGCACGCTGATACTTACTCCCAGCCCAAATCAAATCGGGGGCCTTGAGATTGAATCGCGAATCGGCTTTTCCCTCCAGTCGATGACAACCCGCACAATTGGTTTGAATCAGATCTTTCACATGGCTTTGCTCGCTGCCCAGCAACAGGCGCGGGAAAGACATCAAGGCCATGACAAAGACCAGCGCACACCCGACCGTCACTATCCGTCGTCGCCCCATGAGGCACCCCTTTCGTTCACGTATCCAATTGCGCGGTTATCGCGTGGCCAGCCACGCGTGAATATCCGCGATGTCTTGATGGCTCAGCACCGCCCCCCAGGCCGGCATCGGACCTCGACCATGGAGCACGGTTTCCCAAAACGCCCCGTCATTCTTGAGAATCAGGTTCCGCGCCAGTTTCGGCCCCACGCCGCCGACCGCCCCTTCTCCATGGCAGGCCTGACAGTTGTGTGCATACAGTCCCGCGCCGCGCGTGGGAACGCCGGTCAACGGCTCTTCGTTCGTCGCCTGCGGCCCAGCCGGCGGCGTAGTCATCGCCAACTCTTGCTCGATGGTCGGCAAGTGATCCGATGCTCCGGGATGATTGCGCGCAGTCACATACTGGAGGACCAGTGCGGTCTCCTCCTTGGACAGTTCGGCGCCCCAATGGACCATCTTCTCCACGGTGGCAATCCAGCGTTCTTCCGGCAGCCGTTGCTGTGAAATGAGATCGGTCGTGTGGCAGACGGCGCATCGGGCCATGATCAAGGTTGCGGCCCGTCGAGACTGAGGAGTGGGAAGCGATGGTCGCTCATCCTCCTGCGCTGCGGTGATGACGACCAGACCAAGCATGACAGACAGCAGAGAGAGCAGTACGAGGAAGGAACCGTGTCGTGACCTGCTCATGCCGCCACCGTCACCGCCACGCGGTCCCATCCACTCCACAAAAATCCTCCGGGATTCCACGAACTGGTTGCCGGCTGTTGTTCACCCCGTGCATCCGTGGCGCGGCAGAGCAGAGCCGTGGGGCCGACCGTCCTGGGAGTCCACACATATTGCCACTGCCGCCAGGCATAGGGTTGTCCCTCTCCGAGTAACCGGGCTTGCTCCCAGGTCTTTCCGTCATCACAGGATACTTCGACGTGCGCCACGGCGAACTCACCGGCCCAGGCTACCCCTTGAACGGTCACGGGTCCTTTCCTCACCGTATCACCCTCACCCGGCGCGGCGATCAGCGACTTCACCGGCATCTGTTCGACCGGCACCATCACGGTCCCCGGCAATCCGGATCCCGGCTGGATCGATGTCTCCGGCATGCGATAGGCCTGCTGCATATAGTAGCCGGGTGTTTCATCGGCCCGTACCGTGAGCTCCGTCAACCATTTCATGCAGGATTCCGCCATCCAACCTGGAGTGATGACCCGGAGCGGCGCACCATGCAAGAGCGGCAACGGACGACCATTCATTTCAAAGGCGAGGAGCGTATCGGGATGAAGCGCCTTGGCGATGGGAATACTTCTCGTGAACAGAGGCACGGTAGGAAGAGCGGGACGATCGGCGCCCTGCATCTGAACGTGGACGCCCTGGGGTTTCACACCGGCGCGCTCCAGCACATCGCGCAACCTCACGCCGGTCCACTGCGCGTTCCCGACCGCACCGCGCTCCCATTGCACGCCCGGCACCTTGGGGCGATGGTTCGCGCGCCCGTTCCCGCTGCACTGCAGCACAGCCGTCACTGTCACCGATTCGAACGCATGAAGATCTTTCAGTGACAGGCTGAGCCCTTCCTTGACCAACCCCTTCACGGTCAGTCGCCAGGTCTCGGGCTGGACGGCCTCGGCTGCAGGCGGACCAAAATGACTGCGCACGAAGAATCGTTCGTTGGGGGTCAACCAGGATGTGAACTCGCGCACCGGGGTTTCGGCGTCGAACGGCCGCGTGACCCGCACCGTGAGCGGACCGCTCCCCTGTCCAATCGCGTCCGCTTGATGGCCTTCGGCCGCCGGGATCGCGCCCTTGACGAGTGCTCCAATACCGATTCCCTGCAACACCGATCTCAACCATCCACGCCGAGAAACTGTCATGCGCATCCTTCTGCTACGTTGGCGTCGTCATGTGGATGTGCGGATTCAACTCGATGGCAATGCCCGTCGGCACCACCACCGATTGATGCACCGTACATCCGTGGGCGACTTTCAACAACCGTTCTTTGAGTTCCGGCGTGATACGGTGAGGAATGCGGATCGACAGTTGAATCTGCCCGACTCGATGAGGGCCCTCCGCCATGGCCCATTCCGCCTCAACCCTCAGCCCCTCACGGGAAATGTCATGTCGCGCGCAGAACTCACCTACGAAGTAGCCCACGCAACTCGCCACGGAGCCGACAAACAATTCCACCGGCGTCATGCCTGCATCCGCCCCGCCGCCGTCCACCGGTTGATCAGTCACGACTCGGTGGCGATCGCTGAGGATGTCGTAACGCGTTCCACCTTGATAGGCCACGCTGAGCTTCATCACTGGCTCCCCTACGTACTCCGTTGCCTCAGCTACCCGCATCCACACTGCGGACAACGTTTGGATCACCTTCGCGTCATGGACTTAATAGGACACGTCCGATGGCTTTCCGCCCTTCGGCCAATCACCGCCCTTCCCGGCAAAGTCCGGGCGAGGTCGAGCGTTGAGATAGGCGGCGACATCGTAGGCATCCTGATCCGACAAGGCCCACCCTCTGGTCCGCGGCATATTCGATTTGATGAAGGATGCCGTCACCGGCAGACGCGCCATGTCACTCCCGATACTGAAGGCCCGGTCGCCCCACAAGGGCGGCGCCGCCATGGTGCCCTGGCCGTCCGCGCCATGACAGAATGCACAACGGGCCGTATACAGTTTCGCACCGCTCGAGGGATTCGGCGACTTCACCGCGGCGAGACGCGGAATGCCCCGCCATGCCATGCGGCTTCCTTCCGGAACGTCTTTCGACAACCATTCGATGTAGGCCACCATCGCGTGAAGCTTGTGGCTGTCCTCGGAAATCGCTTTGCCGTTTAAGCTACGTACCACACAGTCGTTGATGCGATCGGCCAGGGTGAGCACCCGGCCGGCTCGCGCCTGGTATTCCGGATAGACCTTCGAGAGTCCGACAAACGACGCCGAATTGGGATCAAGCCCCGCGTCCAAATGACAATTGGCACAAGTCAGCCCGTTCCCTACATAGGATGACGCAAATTCTTGAGTGTGGACGACCAGCTGGTATCCGAGGCGGATCTGCTCGCCGCGCTGACCGCCGGGGATGGAATCGGGTAACGGATGGCTGAATACGGCATCGATTCCTTCCGGCTCTGCCTGCGCACCGCCTGAATGACCAACCTGGCTCGCTCCTTGTGAGCCGACACAACCGCCTACCACTGCCATGGTAAACAGACCGCTCAGAATAAGGTTCCGCATACGTATTGATCTCGCAAGCTATGTACCAGGCGACCCATCCCCGCTACAGGGCTATCCTCCATTGGTTCCGTGGGGTAGGAACGACTCCTCGGCAGCGCTGGCGACAAAAGCCCCAACGACAGCCGTCTCCCTGCGGCATCACGCCACAGCCGCAGGATGCCATGCCACCCTCATGCGTGGTGATTAGGGACAGTTTTTAGGAAAAGGATTCGCCCGACAGAGCACTCAGGGCTGGAGCGATCGAATGTAGGCCAGCAGGTCTGCGATTTGCGCCTCGTTCAGCGATGCGGCATACCCGGTCATGGCCGTTCCCGAGCGCCCCTCCATGATGATCTTGCGCAACTGCGCATCGGTTTTTGTCTGCGTCGGCTTCGCCGTCAGGTCGGCAGGAGGCGGCGCCAGGTAGGCGGCCATCTCGCTGTCGCCCTTTCCCGTCGGGCCATGGCAATTTTGGCAACTTGTCGCGTAGAGCTTCTTCCCGGCTTCAGGGTTCGCTTGTCCGGACTCTGCGACATTGAGAGGAATCACCCCCAGCACCATCAGCATCAGCATCACCACGCCCAATCCACCGCTTCTCTGCATCATGCGCCTCCTTACCCGATCCTCTCTTCACCATTCGACGCGCACGTCGTTCCCGCAGGCGACGCCGCCATGCTACGTCGTGCGCGTTAAGCTCAACATATAACTCGTCAGGTCATTCAGCTGCTGCTCGGTGAGAGGGAATTTCGGCATAAACGAACCCGGCGACACGGATTGAGGGTCACGAAAATGCTTGAGGTGCCAGGTACGATCCGGCCTCATGTCCCCAATGGTCGACAGATCCGGCGCCACGGCACCGCCTTCCCCATGGATCCGATGACAGCCGACACAGCCGAGCTGCGCATACACCGTCTTCCCTCTGGCCACGGAGGGGTCGGTTCTCGGCACCGCATAGAGATTTTTGATCGAAACACCCAGCAGCCCGAACACGACGAGGAGGAACAGCAGGCCGCCACCAAGCGCGACGGGCCGCCGAATAGGATTTCGCACGGGGTTGCGATCGATAAACGGCCAGAACAACATGACCAGGATCACGCAAAGCGGCAGCACCCAAGTCGCCACCGGTTCAAGCGGTCCATGTACGTACTTGAGCAATTCGTAATAGAAGAGAAAATACCATTCTGGAACCGGCACGAAGCTCGTATCGGACGGATTGGCCTTATCCGTCAAGGGCAGAGGGATGGTGAACGCGAGGATCGCCACGACCAGAAATACACAGGCAATGACGACGGCATCCATGTAGACCTGCCGCGGAGCAAACGTTTCGGCGCCCAATGACGCCCGGTCGTCGGTCCAGGGTCCTGCCGGCCCCACTCGCCGCAGGACGAACAGGTGCACGGCAATCCCCGTGATGAGGATCGCAGGTAGAAACAACACATGAATCGCAAAAAATCGTGAGAGTGTCAGGGCGCCAAGAATTTCACCGCCGCGCAGGATGCGAGAGGCCACATCTCCGATGAGCGGGACCGTGCCCACCATATTGATCCCGATTTGAGTCGCCCAATAGGCCGTTTGATCCCAGGGCAGGAGATAGCCGGTGAAGGCAAAGGTCATCACGAGCAGAAACAGCAGCACCCCGACCATCCACATCACTTCGCGCGGGGCTTTGTAGGCGCCATACAGAAACGTCTGAAGCATGTGAAGCCCGATCGCGACGACCATCGACGAGGCACCCCAATGGTGCAGGCCTCGCACGAACCATCCCAAGGTAATGTCGGTTTCGATAAATCGAACGCTGTCGTACGCATGGTCGGGGGTGGGCGCATAATAGAGCGCGAGAAACATGCCCGTAGCGGCCTGCATGAGGAACAGGAACAGCGTGATGGAGCCGAAGACGTAAATCCAACTGGCCCCGCCGGGGATAGGCTCATCGAGCAACGTGCGCTGGACTGGCTTGAGATTCAGACGGCTGTCGAGCCAATCGTACAGGCGAGAAGACATTCGACTCCCAGATCTCAGTGTTGAATCGTGCCTGTAGACGCTTCACGAGAAGCGCCACTCGACACTGACCACGACACACGCACCGCGACGCACTCACAGCTCAACACTTTCTCCCAACCCTGACTTGAATTCCTTATACATCACCAGAAGCCGCCCCCCTTCCACCTTTGAAGGAAGGACATCGAGGGGACGCGGAGCGGGCCCACCTACGACTTGCCCGTTCACGTCATAGGCACTTCCGTGGCAGGGACAGAGAAATTTTTTGTCCGTTTCATCCCAACGATAGCCGCAGCCCAGGTGCGTACAGATCGGCGAAAACACCTTGATGTCGCCCTGCGCTTGCTTGACCGCCCACACCGCCTTGTGAGCAGTGGTCGCCAGCCAGCCGTCACGGACCGTCGTGACATGGTCCAATTGCTTCGGATGGCCTGAAGACAGTTCATCGACCGGCCCGACATCGACCCAGTCGCGATGGCGCCGCTGAAACGCCGGGGAGACCAGCGTACTGAGCAAAGGAATCGAAAGCCCGAGGCCGACGAATCCGGCTGCCGCCAGCGTGATCCAATGAAAAAACGTTCGTCGCGATCCAACAGGCGTTGAAAAGCCTTTCCCGCCACTGGTCGCGGTTCCACCTGAATGACTCACGTTCACCTTCCCTCGTAAGGGGTGCTCCCAGAGAGACGAGGAGACGAAAGTGAATCCACTCTCGTCTCCTCTGAGATCGACACGCTGACGCTCGTCCCTCAGGCCATCTAGCTCTCGATGTCCAACCCAAGACCAATTCGGGCACGGAGCAAATCATGCCGGGTCAGCGTATACACGATGGTGCCGTCCCGTTCGACAGGAAGATTGAGTAGATGCTTTTCTTCCATGATCCGAACCGCGTCATCGATCGAGGTATTCGCCGTCACGATGATCCGCTCTCGGATCATAATCCGTTCCACCGTCACCTGATTAAGGTCCACATTCGAGTCGAGCGCTTTCAGAAAATCGAATTCACTGATGAACCCGACATATTGTCCCGCGTCATCGACCACAGGCGCTCCAGGCGTATGAGTCGTCAGCAAATCGGCCGCAACTTCCAGAGCATTTTGGTTACGATTCACCAGTATTTGGTTCGTCCCCACGATTTGTCCGACGGTCTTAAAACCGCCTGCCGGTACTCCATCTTTCACTACCTTGGGCATCGTCACCTCCTTCGCGATCGTCCAATGACGACATTGTCACTGGCACGTTTCAGACGGTCTTTGATCCACAGACCACCCCCCTTCACTCGAGCGAAACCCCTTCCTGCTCGGTGAAGAGCGAACTCAGTCCCCACATCTGACGACTCAGGATTTTTTGGCCGCTTCAAGGTGGCAGGTGTTGACGCCGAACAGTGTCCACACCGGACAATACCCGATCGTTCCCGTCGCCAATGCGATGGTCCCTACCGCCAGAATCACCCCCGTACCGATAGGCGGAAGCCCCGCAAAGGCTCCGATGCCGATCAACAGCACTCCCAGAATGATCCGAATCGGCCGCTCGATTCCGCCCACGTTGCATGCCATCACAGCACCTCCTTCGTTGCGATCACGCCATGAGCCGCCAACTTTCAGCCCTCAGCCGTCTGGATCACAGCTACCGGCGACTCGCAATCTCGATAGGTATGAGTCATCGCAGAGGAAATGGATTCAGTTTTCACTCAACCGGCCACTTTCGATTCTCCGCATGTCCTCTGATGCTGACAGCTGACGGCTGAACGCCGACGGTAGATGGCTATTTCGTCGCAAAACGATACATATCGTGGCAGGTGGTGCATCGTGCCGTCATACTCGACAAGCGACTGAGAATCTGCTGCGACGTCTCGCCTTGCGCGATACCATCGGCCAGATGATCCATATCTTTATGAATGGACATGCCCATTTGCTTGAATGCGAGGGGAAGCTTCAACATGATCGCAGGGTTGACGTCCACGGCCATCGCCATGCCTGCCGCGCGAGCTGCCCCTTCCGCATCCTTGAGGTTCGGACTCGGTCTTCCCAACACCGTGACGACACCATGCACCGCTTTTAAGAGATCGCGCATCTCCGCTAATACGAGATCCCGTTCCGCGGGAGCCAGAAGAATTTCCGTACGCCCATCGCTAGCCGGCCTGGTATGCCCCTGGATGAACCACGTCAGCATGATCATCACCGTGATCACCCACAGTGCAGCTGTCCCCACCCCGACGACACGCCAATTGATGAGATGACGAATACCGTTCATTCAGGGCTGACTCCGTCCGGCCTCGCCGCCCAACTGGCGCAGATAGGCCGTCACATCGCGCATGTCTTGTTCGGTGAGGACGAACTTCCAGGCCCCCATCGCCGTGTTCTTTCGACCCTCGTGAATCGTCTTCAGCAAGGTCGCCTCCAATTGGTTTTGCACGGCCGGAGCAGTGAGGTCGGCGACCGGCGGCGTGAAGGTCATGACGCCGTTTCCCTTTCCTTCCACACCATGGCACCGGATGCACACATTGGCGTAGAGCAACTTCCCCTTCGCGGCATCGCCGTCATCACCTGCCTGCAGACTGCCTACCCCCGTCAGGAAGAGGATCAGCGCCGCACCACAGTATAGGCTACGTCGTCGGTTCATGGGAAACCCTTCACTCCAGAGCGCGTTTCTATGAATCAGGACTACGTAGGATGATCAGAATGCGATCCCTGTGCCACTCACATCTGTAGGAAAGGGAATGACACATCTTGCTGAAGCCGCCGATTCTCACGGAGGCTGCAACCCCATGCGCCTGGGGTCTGGAGAGAATCACCCCAACGCAACGATCTGGCTGGCGCAAGATGCCACAGGCGTGGAAGTCATAGAATCGTCGGTTCCAAGGTCACACTGGTTTTCATGGAATTGGAAATCAGGCAGTTGGCTTCGGCCTTTTCAATCAATTCTTTCGCCTTGGCTGCGTCACCTCCGGCCTGAAGCGTGATGCGCGGCCGCAAGGTGATCACGGTCACTTGAAACTTCCCGTCCACAAGTTCCAGACGACCTTCTGCCTCAGATTGATACGAAGCAAAGGCTAGCCCCGCCCGTTCAGCCACCGCGAGAAAGGTGGTCATGAGACAAATGTTCGCTGCCGCGACATACAAGTCTTCCGGAGACCAGATCCCCTCGTGCCCCTTGAATTCCGGCGGTGTCGCCACCTGGATCTCCGGTTTACCGTCACAGGCGATCACGCCTTTTTTCTGCTCCGTCCACTTCACGGTCGTGTGATACGTATACACCTTACTGCGAACGTCCATCGTCCCCCTCCGTATAGTTCATGATATGTTCGTTGCTCTCAGCGATACGCCATCAGGCATAGCCTCTTCGTCCACGAGATACGCTCTTCGCGCCACGATTTCCCGCAGTCCGCTAGAGGTGAAAATCTCCTGCGGCTTCCGGCTGATACAAGACTGCCTTGATGCGCACCGTTCGTACCCCGGCAGGCACGGGCCAATCCACCGTCTCCCCCGCGCGGGCCCCCAACAGGGCAGTCCCGATTGGCGCAAGAATCGAAAGCTTCTTGTCCTGGATGCCGGCATCAGAAGGAAAGACCAGCGTATAGACATTTTCCATGCCGGTATCGACGTCTTCGATCCGTACTTGGGAATTCATCGTGATCACATCATGGGGAACGGCCGAAGGATCCACGACATGGGCGCGATCAAGTTCATGCTCCAAACTCTCCAAGTGATCCCGGTCCCGTGCCCCGGCGCTGAGACGAGCGTTCAGGACATCTCTCAGGCGTGCCAAATCGAATTCGGTGATATAAATTTCACGCTGGTTCATCGCTCTGCTCCTTCAGTTTCCGTCTCGCTCATGGTTTGTGGCATGATCCGGCGATGATTCGGCGCGAATTTCGGCGCCTTCACGGTGAGGACCGGGCAGGTCGCCCGGCGTAACACCGCATCAGCCACGCTGCCGAATCGTTCCACCGATAGGCCGCGACGGCCATGGGTCCCCATCACGATCAGGTCAGACCGATGACGCAGCGCAGAGGCGAGAATCACATCGGAAGCCATGCCTCCTGCAATCTCGACGTCGGCGGCCAAGCCGAATGAGGTCACGAAGGTCCGAAGCTCCTCCAGTTGCTTGTTCCAATGGTCTCGTTTTTGCGCCTCCTGTTCGACCAGGCCCAGGCCGCAATCCAAGTCGTAGCAGACCGGCTCCAACACATGCATCAAGGTGACGGTGGCACGGAGGCCGTTGGCGAGCTGGACGGCATATTCGACGGCATCCAACGATGGGCTCGAAAAATCCAGCGGTGCCAGAATATGCCGGATCTGCACTTTTGGGCCTGCCGCAGAGGGCTTGCCCGCTTCTTCACGCAACCCTGGGACCGCGAGAACAGGACAGGGCGCTTCCCTCACAACCCGTTCCGTCGTGCCGCCGATCAGCCCACAGAGCATATTGGTTCGCCCCTGCACACCCAGCACAATGAGTTCCGCCCCTTCATCCTTCGCAGTCACACCAATGTGCTCTGCCGGATTCCCCAGCACCAACCGCACCTTCGCGGACAGGCCACATCGCACCAGATCTTCGCGTACTTCGGCCAACTGCTGCGCGGCATGAGCCCGCGCCGCCATCACTGCAGCAAGAGATTCTGCCTCGGCGTTCACTCGGTGGGGCGCCTCGATGACATGCAGCACTTCCAACGTGGCTGCCCAGTGGGAGGCAAGATAGGCGGCATAGGTCTGCGCACAGGCTGCGCCTTCAGAAAAATCGGTCGCCATGAGAATCCGTGTCATCAGTGGCTTAGTCATGATAGCTCCTCTGAAACGGTTGGGCGACTGTTCCCGTGGAGACGACCGGTCTCCGGCAAGCGGCGACGGCAGGTCGATCAAGGAGCGGTACGCGTGGGTGGTGGAATCGTTCTGTCGGCGATCAACGACGAATAGTGTCTCTTCCAGCAAGACAAATGCCAACGGGGCTCCTACTCGTCCGATTGGGCATTTGCTTATTTTCTGGGCTGGTAGAATCCAGAGGAGGCCTACGTCTCGGACCGTACTGTTGCCATTTGCAGCAACGACCCTCTTCGCCGTGAGGCAATACACCCCGCGGCTGTCGCTCAAGAACGGTGCGTCAGCCCGATCATTTCCATCACCGCTGCCTCGCTCGGCGCCTGCTCGAGGAGGTCACGCGAAAAACTGAGGCACGGCAGGCGCTTATACATCGTCCGCAGCACTTCAGCCTCCTTCGGCGTATCGATCGCCTCGGTCAGACGTTCGAAGAGGACCATCATGTTCGGCAACACTCTCCGGCCCAGGTTCCAGAATGCTTCGACCTTTCCCGCCATGATGCACGTATTCCACAGCGCCCCTGACGCATAGGCCAACTGCGCCAGCGGCGGCTCCGGGCTCTCGATGAATGTCTTGACGCGGCGGATCGTGCGAGGACCGAAATTGATCAGCTGATGATCGGGCATGATCCACCCGTATTCCGCATGCGGTCCTTCCGGCCGCGACGCGAGCAACACCGGCTTCGTGGGCAGCTTCTCCGCCGCTCGCACGGCATACAGTACCTCCTTGAGATACCGTTCCTCGGGAAACACCACATGATCGGAGGGAGAAATCAGAACGATGCCCTCCGGATCACGCACACGAACGTAGGTCAACGAGAGAAAAATCCCTGAGGCCGTGCCAAGATTGCGGGGCTGCACCAAGACAATCCCGGGATCCCGCGCGCTGATCTGCGCCCAGACCTCAGGGTGCCCACGAGCCAGGACGACCACCGTACGCGCCGGACTGGCGACCTGCATCATGCGATCCAGCGTATGCTGGAGTTTCGAGCGAGTCCCAAGGAATCGGCCGTATGGCTTGGGAACCGTCTTTTCAGGCCGGGGCCTGATCGCCGGTGGCATCCCGGCGTCGGCATCGCTTGCCAGCACAATCGACCACCGTCGACCGCTGAATGTTCCTGGCTCCCGCACAATGATCCCCTATATCTTGTTCAGTCCTTGCCGTCTCGAACGGCGTTCCTGCTGCGCTTCACAGGCGTCCGCAGCAAGACGATCTGCCTGTCATCGAAGAAGGACAACCACAGCATCGCCATCCACACCACACAGGTAATCCCTCCCAGCGCCAACAGCACGAGCATGCCACCACCTCTTTTCGCGTACCCTCTCGACAGAGGCCGGCGAGGCCTTTACCGGGATACATCCAGCAAAGACAAGCCCCAGAAGGCCATGACTCCCATTGCGCCAACGACCACCAACAGCAGCAGCGTGAGCGGCACAATGGTGTTCAGTTTGTTCATCGTTTACTCTGCAGGTCTGCGTGCGACAGGATGCGTCTTCTCCCGTGACCATACCAGTGTGGCAGCGACACATGAATAGACAATGAACGGATCATGAAGAATTTCTCATGAATCGTGTTTCAGCAAAACGCACGATGGCATGGAACCAGGGATTCGTGAGGGCCTTCACCGCGGGCAGAGGAGGCAGGGTCTTCTGTTTATTTGAGCGACAACGAAATCGACCGTGCGACCTGCGTCAGTCCCCACAGCAAAAACAACCCATAGACCGTCCCGAAGAACCAGGGGAAGCTGATGGCGCGATGCGCCCACCATTGGCGGTGTTGACGAAATGCCCACGAAGGCTCGAATGAGCACGGCTCATTGCTCTGGTCAATGATCGTTTCCCGGTGCTCGCGCAATCGATACAGCGTGCTCACCGGTTTCCGGTTGAGCCACTCAGGTCTGGTCTCGATGCCGCGCAATTGCCATTCCCACAGCGCATTCTGCCCGGAAAACCGGCCCAATACGATCGCCATCTGCGCGCTCATGAGAATCCCGATCATGCTCAGCAAGACAATGACGATGGTAAAAGGCAGTGCCAGCGACTCCCGCGAGACGAGCAACCCGATGACGGCGACGAAAATTGAATTGGCCGTGAGATAGTCCGACAGCATGGTGTGATAATCGCGGACACCTGACGTCCACAACGTGAGTAGGTGGTTGTAGTCGGACTGCATGGTGTCGCGATCGTGCACCATACGGCTAGGCTCCATTGACGGCCTGATCGACCAACCGATAGGCGTTACGCAGATACTGTCCGACCATGCGCTGCGTATTGAAAAATGCCCCGTTGATCGCAATCGTGTGTTTCATGATCTCGATGAATCTGTCCCGTTCCTTGTAGAAGCAGGGTAGCACCTGCTGTTCGAGTTTGTCGTAGAGTGCCGCGGCATGACAGGCCTCAGCCTCCTCCGATGGGGAGGTGCAGGCTTCGACCTTCTCGCCGATCGACCAACCGGTCACCCCTTCGATATGTCCCTCGACCCACCAACCGTCCAGGACGCTCAGGCTGGGCACACCGTTCATGGCCGCTTTCATCCCACTGGTGCCGGACGCTTCCATCGGGGGCAACGGTGTGTTCAGCCACACGTCGACCCCCGCGCACAACAGCCGGGCCAAGGTCATATCGTAATTGGCCACATAGGCGACCGAGAGTTGCCCTCGCATGGCGTGAATGCGGCGGATCATCTCCTTGCCCTCCTGATCCTGGGGATGTGCCTTGCCCGCGAACACGAACTGGATCGGACCGGCCTGCTTCGCCAATCGCTGTAGCCGCTCAACATCGTGAAACACCAGCGTCCCTCGTTTGTAGGCGGTGGCGCGGCGGGCAAAGCCGATTGTGAACACATCCCGATCGAATCCTGCGTTGGTCTCGCGATTGACCTCATCGACTAACGCCAGCTTGGCCTCCCGATGGGCGGCCCAAATTTCCGCACCGGGGATGCTGATGGCGTACCGCAGCGACAATTGATCGTATCGCCAGTCAGGCAAATGACGGTCATACACACCTTGAAAGGCGGGGGCCGCCCAGGCCACGGCATGCACCCCATTCGTAATGGAGTGAATCGGGTAGCCGGGATAGAGCGAGTGAGAGACCTCACCATGCCGCATCGCGACGCCGTTGACGAACCGCGACCCGCGCAGCGCTAATAACGTCATGTTCAACGCCCCTTGATGTTGGCAGGCCTGGACGAGTTCACAGCGCCGTTTCCCCAAGACCTGATGCGCCAGGTCGGCAGGAAATTGATCATGACCGGCCGGCACCGGCGTATGGGTGGTGAATACGCAATGCTCCCGCACCTTCTCGATCACCTCCGGCGGCACCGCTCCATTGCGCGGCTCCCCGCCGAGTTCCGCTTCGATCAACGCCAGCACCAGCAATGCCGCATGCCCTTCGTTGAGATGGTACCGATAGATGTGGTCATGCCCCAGGGCCTGCAACAATGCGAAGCCGCCGAAACCGAGAACCAGTTCCTGACAGAGCCGGTAGTGGGCATCGCCCCCGTACAACGAATCCGTGATGGTCCGGTCCCAGGGACTATTTTCCGGCAGATCCGTATCGAGCAGATATACGGGAACGGCATGCTCCGACATACCGGTGACGATATGCCGCCAGGCGCGCACCTGCACCGATCGCCCTTCGATCTCAACTGAGACACGTGGCTCCAACGGCTCCGCAAAATCATTGATCGCCCAGGCCACCGGTTCCTCGGTCTGCCAGCCCGCCCGATCGAGCCGCTGATAGAAATAGCCGCGCCGGTGCAGCAGGGTGACGCCGACCATCGGGACGCCCAGGTCGGCGGCGGAGCGAATCGTATCGCCGGCCAGGATACCCAAGCCGCCCGCGTAGGTCGGCATCAATGGGTTGAGGCCGATCTCCATCGAAAAATACGCGACCAGCGCATTGCAGCCGTGACGGATCATGCGCTCTCCAACACCTGATGAATCAGCCGCAACTCGTCCCGCACCAGACGCGGCATCAGAAAATGTTGGCGGACATGCTCGCGCCCGGCCCGCCCGAACTCCCCACGCTCACCCGGGTGCCGGAGCAGATAGAGCGCCCGCTCTGCGCAGGCCTCTGCGCTCATGACGAGATTCTTGTGGAAGGGCTCGGGAAACTGCATCGGAATGCCGCCCGTGTTGCCGGCAACCACCGGCTTTTCTTTCCACAGGGCCTCTGACACCACCAACCCGAACCCTTCCCGCAGTGATTTTTGAATCACGACATCAGAGCTGCGTTGAAAGGCATTCACCTCCATGCTTCCCACGCCGGACAGGTTTGTGAACACAAACAAATCAGGATCGTTCGCGGCTTCCTCTTCCACCCGATCCAGAATCTCCCACCCTTCCGGGTCGTCCCCGGCCATGGCGCCGATGAGCACTAATTGCACTGCGGGAAGGTCCTCTTTGACCAGGCGATAGGCATGCACCACGCCGAGCGGATCCTTCCAAGGATCAAAGCGAGAGACTTGCAGAAGCAACGGCCTGACCGGATCCACACCGGAATCCGCAATGACGCGGCGGCACAGATCGGCCGGCAACTCCATGTTCTTGGTCGCCAGCGGATCGATGGCGGGTGCGATGAACGCGATGCGCTTGGACGCCAGTTGCGGCAGCACGAATTGGTCCATCGTGAACACGACCGCCTCGTACTCTTCCAAGAAGGGACGCAAAAAATGGCTGACATCTTTGTCCGGTGCCGAACTGTCGATGTGACAACGCCAAATCCATTTGGCGCCGCGCGAGCCCGCGAAATGTCGAATGGCCGCCGGCTGCGGATCGTGCACGATGTACAGATCGTAGTCGTTGCCGAGCGCCTTCGCACTCCGCTCGTTGACCTTGAGGTAGCGGTCCTGCTCGGCCTTTCCCAGTCCGTAGTGGCCGCCCTGCAGTGCGTTATGAAACGCCTTGGTGATGGCAAAAAAATCCGGTTCCCCGTGAATCAAGCGCCAGTCGGCCTGCACACCGAGCGCCTGCAACATCGGAATGTAGCGCGCCAACAGCTCCGCCACTCCCCCGCCAGCGGCCGTCGAATTCACATGACAAATCCTGATGCCCTTCAAACTTTTGGCGAGTGTCGTCAGTTCCTCATACATCGCTTCGCTGAGGAGACTTCGATAGCCGCCCAGATTGGCCTGCATCGCCCCACAGCGGCGACCGACCCCCACTTTCGGTAACTGCGTCTGGATCTCCATTCCTCCTGCATCTCCTTCATCTGCGACTCTTATCCGAACGTCGCCCGCACCCACGCTCCGAGATAATGTGTGATCGCCACGACACTGAGTCCGATGAGCACGTGCTCGCCGATGACTTTCCAGGGAGGCACCCGTTGTGCCCGCGCAAGCGCATAACTCAGCACGGCCAACAGAGACAGGCCCCAGATCAAGCTGACGACAACGGCCGCATCCAGCGGCATGAACAGGACCGGGACGGCAAAGGTTCCGGCGATGACGAACTTCGCGGCGAACGTCGCGGCCGTGGAAGCCCAAATGTCATGGGTGTTGCCATGGTTTTTCGATTCTTCGGCCACATGGATCCCTAAGGCATCCGACATGGCGTCGGCCACCGCAATCGTGAGGATGCCTCCCAGGACCGCGGGCATGGAATGCGTCCCCGCGTGCAACCCCACCATCAACCCCAGGGTCGTGATCACCCCGGACGTGAGCCCGAAACTAAACCCGATTTTCAGCGCGGTCCGCATGCCCGATACCGTCTCCTCACGAACCATCCGGCGCCATCCCCGCCAGCAGCGGGACGGCCGGTCAACAGACCTCCTTTCCCGCTTCGCGTAGACAGCCCGCAATCCAGTGATTGACCTCGGCCAGCACCGCGCTCACCGCGCGGTTCGCCGCCAACACCCCGCCATACGCATCCTCACTGGGAGCCGGTTCCAGCCTGTCGAAACTTCTGGCCCCCACCACGCGCTGCGTCTTCACGTCGGTCAGTTGCGCCCGCAACCGCACCCGACTGTGGCTCGGCCGCTGTACGAACTCCTGTTGGACCACCACTCCCGACACATCCAGTTGATGGTCGGCACGGAGGGCCGAGGGCATGGGGACGACCACACGCCAGGTTCCCGACTGCTCCAGAGATCGAATGAGTAACGGCGCCAACATCCTGGAAGGGGCGTCAACCCAGAAATGGCTGGCGTAATAACTCACTTCCGACGGCCGCTGCAGAAACGCCATACGCGGTTGCTCGAATCCCGCCGCAGCCTGCGGCACACCGACCAGCAACACGCCCTGCGCATTGACTCGCGAAAACGGCGTCCCACGTTCGCGATCGGCCTCTTCCATCGTCAACACAAACGTATGGACCGGACTGTCCGTCGATTGAGGCAGCACACACGCCGTCAACATGCAGAGGGCCAGACCCAGCAACAGCCTGCTCAGCGCATGACAATCGCCCACGATGCTCCCTTCACTCTCCCGGCCCCTTGGACTGAGACGAACGACCAAGCACCAGCACATTTGGTTGCCGTTCAACTTGTTGGGCCACTCGATTCAGGGTGGCGGTCAGCTGTCGCAACTCGGTGACGAGCAGCCCCGCATCGGCTAGGGTCTGCTGAGTAAACTGCTCGACGCCGGACTTGCTGGCGCCGACCATCTCGCCGAGCGAACGACCGGTGCGCGACCATTCCTCCGTCAACTGTTGGAGCCCGGCGGCACTCTTGTTGATACGGTCGAGTACGGCCGGCAGCTGCGTTCCGAGTCGTTCCGTGACGTTCGCCGCCCGCTCGGCCGCTTGTGCCGCGCCTTGTAGGCCGTGGTCTACCTGGCTGCTGCGAGCCGCCAACACCTTGGTCAGCTCAGCCAGATCTTTGAGCACTTGCCTGACCAGCGTACGATGCTCTTCGTCCACCATCAAGGAGGCATTCTGAGCCAAACCGTTGAGCTGTGCCACGAGCGTGGCCACGCCCTGATCGGACAATAATTTCGCCAGGGTCCCGTCCAATCGCCCCAACAGCGACGGCACGCTCTTGATGACCGGATACACCTGCCCGGCCGCGGGTGACAGCGGTGGGGCCTCCCGAGTTCCCCCCGTCAGATTGAGCGTCACCAACCCCGTGAGGCCCTGCGTCACCAACACCGCCTGCGTGTCGGTCTTGACCGGCGTCCCGCCGACGATATTCAACGTGATCCGTACCTCTTCCGGATTCTCCGGATTCAGGACCACTTCTTTCACCCGCCCGACGTCGACTCCGCGATACTTGACGGTCGAATCCACGCTGAGCCCGGCCACCGACTCCCTGGTATAGACATCATAGCGATCATAGATGCCGCGGTAGTCCGTCTTCCCCAGCCAGAAAATCGCCCCCAGCACCGTGAATCCCAGCAACAGCACGAATGCACCGACCACGATATAGTTGACCTTCGGTTCCATCCGGCACCTCTCACTCCCGATGCGGCGCAGCTCCCGCATGGTTCAGCAGCGCAGCCCGCCCTCGCGGGCCATGGAAGTAGCTCCGAATGACGGGATCGTCCGACGCCGCGAGCGCCTCCATCGTACCCAGTCCCAACACCCGGCCTTCGCCCAGGACTGCCACCCGATCGGCAATGCGCCACAACGAATCGAGATCGTGTGTCACCATCACAACGGTGAGCCCCAACAATCGTTTGAGCTCGAGCACGAGATCGTCGAACCCCGCCGCGATCATCGGATCAAGTCCGGCGGTCGGTTCGTCGAGAAACAACAGCTCGGGGTCCATGACGATGGCACGGGCCAGCGCGGCGCGGCGACGCATCCCACCGCTGAGTTCACTTGGAAATTTCAGCGCGCTGTCGGGAGGAAGCCCGACCAGGGCGATTTTTAATGCCACAATCTCGCGAATGAGCCCGCCGCTCAGTGACGTATGTTCCTTCAGGGGGACGGCGACGTTGTCGGCCAGCGTCATGGAGCTGAACAAGGCCCCATGCTGAAACATCACGCCGAACCGCCGATGGAGCGGAGATCCGTCCGGCTGTTCCAGTTCGAGGCTGTTGACGCCCAGGAGGCGAATGCTCCCGGTCGTGGGAGTCAACAGGCCGATGATCTCCCGCAAGAGCGTCGACTTCCCGCATCCGTTTCCGCCCGCAATGGCGAACACCTCGCCTCGCAAGACCGTGAGGCTCACATCCTCATGCACGACCGCCGGACCGAACCGGGTGGACACATGGCTCACCTCGATCACGGGAGGGTCAGTGTGCGCGGCTCCAGACATGACACCCGTCACTTCCCAAGGTTCGGTCGGTCCTGACGAACGCATCGGCTGCCGCTGCAGGTCTTCATGAGGGATCCGGCCTACAGGCTCCACCAGTTCAACAGAATGCTGCACATCGCGTCGAAAATGATCACCAGAAAAATGCTCTGCACGACGCTGATCGTGGTGTGTCGTCCCACGTCATCCACTCCGCCTCGAATCTGAAAGCCCTGATAACAGCCGACCAGCGCAATGATGACGGCAAAACACGGCGCCTTCCCGATCCCGATGAGGAAATGCCGCAATGCGACCGCTTCTTCGAAACGCGCGAGGAAGGCGGTGAACCCGACGTTCAGCTGACTCGAGGCGATCAACATCCCCCCGAACACCCCTAAGACATCGGCATACACCGTCAGCAGCGGCAGTGCGACGACCAAGGCCAGCACCCGCGGGAGTACCAGCAATTCGATCGGCGAGAGCCCGAAGGTCTGAAGCGCATCCAGCTCTTCCGTCACCTTCATCGTGCCGATCTGCGCCGCATACGCAGACCCCGACCGCCCGGCAATCAAGATCGCCGCGATCAGCGGAGCAATTTCTCGCAACAGCGAGATGCCCACCAGGTCCACGATGAAAATATTGGTCCCGAACTTTCGCAGCTGTTCGGCCCCCTGGTACGCAATCACTACGCCGATCAAGAACGTCAACAGGCCGGTGATCGGCAGGGCGTTCACCCCGTCGAGCCGAAGACTGTTCAAACCGCTGCGCCAACGCATGCGGGACGGCGACAAGAGCAGGTGCAGGAGCGCGACCGACGTCCGGCCGACAAATTCCAATCCTCGCAGCACCCGCGTCGCGGATCGACGCAGAACCGTGGTGACCCATCGCGTCCCGTCAGGCCGCGCAGCCACATGAGCCATCATGACGCTCCAATTGGCCGATACCAGGCTCATCAGTTGCAGATACTCAGTCCGCAGTCCCTCGACCGTCACCTCACAACCACGGTGACGCGCGGCCATCACGGCGCGTGACAACACCACCGCCCCGCCGGTGTCGAAGGCGGCAATGCCACTCCCCTCGAACCGGAACGACCCGCCTTCGGGCCAATCCATGACCGCGAGGATCCGTTCGGCCGGAGCTACCGCAGACATTGTCCACGAGCCCTGACAACGCAGCGTGCGCCCCTCCACCAACGTGACCGCAGCCGGCTGTTCTCCGGGATCAAATGTCGATCGACGCCTCATGGTGTCTTGTGCTTCGCCCGTCAGACCTGCTGCTGTTCCCGCAACCCGGCAATCAGTTCCTTCTTCGCCATCAGCAACGCCCCCAGCCCGAAAAGCACCGTGCCCAGCGTAATCAGACCTCCGACCACCGGCACCAGAGAGAGCAACGAATAGACTACGAGCCCCACCGTAAACGCTCGAGCCAGGGATGTCGACTCGTCCTTGTGGCGAAGCAGCCATTGCCCTGCCCACGTCATGGTGTAGATGCGCGCCAGGTACACCGTCACCCCGTACAAGGCCAACAGAATCACGCCGACCGGCAACGCCAGCAGCGTCACCACTAAACTCACAGCAGCCACCGGCGTCACGACCAACACCACACCGCCCACCCCCAAAGAGACTCCCGGCTGATCCCGCAGTATTGCCGTGACTCGTCGTGAAAAAACGGGATAGACTCGGAGCAGGATCAACCCCAGTATCAACGTCGACAAGAAACTGACGACGGCGGCCAGCACTCGCGCCCCAACGACTCCCTGACGAGCTCGTTCAAGGCTCCAGCCGTCAGGTAACGGGCGGCTGGTGATGGGGCCGCGCACGGTGGCGTGCTCATCGATAGATGGAGCTGCGTCCCCCCAATACCGTAACCGACCGCCGACAGAAGCCTTCGAGGTCAGACGGACGGACTCTGCCGCGACGATACAATCCCGCGCGATCGCATTGGACAGCGTCGCCTTCCATGCGCCGACCCGTACATCACGACCGACCGGGCCCTCCAGCTGGACATGCCCTCCGCCCACGATGAGGTTCTCGCGGACCTTCGCTGTTTCGGTGAGATGAAGATCCACACCGGCAAGCGTGGCATTTCTCCCGATAGTGCCGCTGACCGTGACTTGTGCACCCATGACGCGCGCATCCTGCGCGACCGTGCCAGACACGAACACTTTCGCCCCGGCGACGATCACATCCCCATTGACCACACCATCGACCGTGATCTCGCCACCGGCCGCGTAGAGATCGCCGTTGACGATCCCTGAAATTTCCACGTGGGGCCCGAAGGCAAAATAGTCACCCTGCACGACCTGCCCCGCCTGCAACACCGCTCGATCACCCAGCGGCGATCGAGCGACAGAGTCCTCGGCGAAGACCGCGGGCGAGGCCACCCAGAGGAACAGGAGCACGACAGCCCAACCGATGGTATCCCTCGTGTTCATCGTGGCAAGATCCCCGCGCCATAGCGATAGACTAAATCGCCGCCGAAGTAGCTGGCGACGAGCAACAACAGCGACCCTCCAAAACCGAGGAGCAGCACTAGCGCGGGACGCTCCTGCATCACCCCCCAAGCCGAAGCCACCCGCAGGCCAAGCAGACCGACAAAGACCCAGAAGACCGCAAAGGCCAGTTCTTCATGCGTCTCGATCGCTGGCTTCGGAATCGTGCCACTCTGTTCGACTGCCTCTTCGGCAACATGTCCCGTGAGCACAGCCACCCCGGCTGCTAGAACCCCGAGCACCAGCAACGACAAACTCGTGTCGCGAAATTGTTGCTCCCGCCATCGGAGCGCCAACAGATCAAAGAACCAGCTGGCCAACAGCAGCGCAATGGGGAAATGAACGACCATCGGATGAAGGGGATGCATGCGGCCTCCTTGCTGGAATGCGAGAACACCATCCTGCCCTACACCGTGGCGGGCGATCCGTCGCCTGCCTCCCATTCCTGGGATGCGGCATGGATGACGCAGCCACAAAACCGGCAGGCAGCACCGCCTGCGCAGAGAGGTGGTCTGTGATGAGAGTGCAAGGATAGAGCCCTCTCATCACCGCGGCGGCGGCGGGCCAAACCGTGCAGCGTACCGGCTTGGTCGTAAATCGAGTGCCTGTGGACAGCGCCGCGATGGGGGAGGTCTGCTACAGAGAGGGCCGGTATTCCTGTGGCAGAATGCAACAGACCCAGCCTGAAATACTAGGTCTTTGCATTCACGCTGAGGAGAAAGAGATGTTTTCGGCCGGGCTGCTGAAACTCCTGGAGTCGCTCGACCACCAACCCGCCCAACCGCTGCAGCGACATCATGTGCTGCTCTTCGGTAACGATCCGGACCTGCCCATGTGTGCGCACGGCTTCGTGCACCGCCTCAACATTCGACAGCTCCGGCACGACGGTGTCCCGCTTCAGGTAATACAGGGCATCTTCGTTTTTCGGCCACCCCGGGATATACATGAACAAGGCCGGGCCGGCCCCTCTCGCCAACACCTTGATCTCCTCCGTAGCCTTCCGTGGCGAAGCCGCCTGATCGATCGCCGGGAATACGTAGTTCACGACCAGCACGACATAGGCCACGGCGAGCAGACCCACGACGTGAAGCGCAAGATGCAGGCGCGCTTTGACGACCGCGAACAGCAACGTACCGGCCAGACCGACGATCGTGACGATGAACACCGGCGAGACCACCGGCGAGGAGACTAACCAGCGCCGTCGCAACGGCGCAGCCCCGAAAAACATCCCTGCCGCGAACACCACAGCCAGGATGGCCAGCAGGACTTTCAACAATGGAGGCATCGCACGGGACGACTCGCCGGACGTAAACATTCGGTGATAGAAATACCCGATCATGAGCCCGATTCCCGGCACGATCGTCACGAGATAGGGCTCGCGCTTGAGTGTGGCCAGACTAAATGCCGTGAACAGACTGAGCACCCAGACCAGCAGCAACAATTCGGTCGGATGTGCACGAAGCGGTCGCTGCGCCCAAAGCAACAACACCGCCGACGGGAGCAAGGCACACCATGGGAAGAAGTCCGCCCACATCATGCCCAGATACCAATACAGCGGATGCCCGTCCTTGGCCACGCCGACAGATCCGGCCAGACCGCTGTTCCACACAGACCCGATCGCGCTCATGATCCTAAAATGATGCTGATACCCGGGTCCCAGCACCAACGCGTATCCAGCCATCATGGCGATGGCCAGGCCCAACCCGGCCCAAAACCACCGGTCCCGCAACATTCGTGCATCACGCTGGATGCAGGCATAGGTGCTCATGACAAGCAGGGGCAGAAAAAACCCGTGCATCTCTTTCAACATCGCCCCGAGCGCCATACTGCAAAATGCCAGGAGATACCATCGTGAACTGCGGCCCAGGATCTGCACCTGAACCCAGGCGAACAGGGCCAGCGTGACGAGGAACGTCAAGGTGGAATCAAACAGCACACGTCGTCCATACCAAAGAAACACATGGCTGGTGGCCACGACGAGCGCCGCCCAGAATCCTGCCGTCGAGGACAACAATCTCGTCCCCAAGACATAAACGAGCACCACCGTGCCGATCGCCGCAAGCGAGCCCGGAATCCGCAACGCGATTTCCTGGTCGCCCCACAGCGACGTCGCCCAGTGAAGCAGCCAGAAAAACAGCGGCGGCTTGTTGAAATACGGTTCACCGTGATACGTGAGATCGAAGAACTCGTTCCGCCGCCCCATTTCTCCGGCAATGCCGGCGTAGAGTCCTTCGCTGCCTTCCAATAACGAGAGGTGCAGATTGGCGAAATATCCCCATCCACAGATCAGCACCAGGAGCACCATCTCCACATACCGGCGGGCTTCCGCCTCCCACCGGAGCGGCACCTTCGATTCCTGCCCGCCGATCACACCGTCAACCGAGACCCGTTCACCGCTTCGCCACATAGAGAGACACTCCATACATCATCCTGACGACAAGCGGCACGATGTGCCGCGAGGGGCCCCAGTATAATTTCCCGCTCAGCCGTTGAGAAGTCTTTTTCCCATCTCGCTCGGCACGTAGGAGTTGAGGAAGGTGGTCGTCGGACTGGAGACGGCGAATGCAAGAACGGGCGTGGAGCTGTGACGGATCAGCCGGGCTGATTGCCTACGGTGGAACGAGGCACTTCGTCCGTGCCTTCCTGCGGCAGAGAGCGGACAGGCTGTGGCTGACGAGTCCCGATCCAGAGGTAGTAGAGCAGCGGGATCACCACCAACGTAAGAATCGTCGAGGCACCGACACCGAACAGCAGTGAGACGGCCAGACCCTGAAAAATCGGGTCCAGAATAATGACAAAGGCACCCACCATCAACGCCGCGGCGGTCAAGAGAATCGGGCGGGTCCGGATGGCGCCCGCGCGAATCACCGCCTCCAACAACGGCACGCCTTCCGCCTCCTGATGCTGAATGAAATCGACCAATAAAATTGAATTCCGCACGATGATGCCGGCCAGGGCGATGAACCCGATCATCGACGTGGCCGTAAAATACGACCCGGTCAGCCAATGCCCGGGCAGAATCCCGATCAACGTCAGCGGAATGGGCGCCATGATGACCATCGGCGTCAGGAAGGACTGAAACTGTGCCACGATCAACAAATAGATCAGCAACAACGCCACAGCAAAGGCGATGCCCATGTCCCGAAAGGTTTCATAGGTAATCTGCCATTCCCCGTCCCACTTCATCGCGAACCGCTGTTCCGACCAGGGCTGCACGGCATAGTGCTGCGCGAGCTCATAGCCTTCCGGCAGGGTATAGTGTTCGAGTTTCTTGCCAATCCCGGTCACGCCGTAGACCGGACTCTCCCCCTTGTCCGGCCCCACGCCCCCGACATCCGCGATCACATAGACCACCGGCTTTTGATTCTTATGATAGATCGCCTTGTCCCGCACGGTCTGTTCCACCCGTATGAGTTCGGAGAGCGGAACCATGTGCCCGGCGGCCGTCCGCAATGCGAGGACCCCTAGATTCTCTAGCCCGGTGCGTTCGATGATCGGCAGACGGAGCCGCACCTGCACCGGCTGCTTTTCCTTCGGAATGTGCACCAACCCCACATCCTCACCCTCCAAGGCGAGTCGGAGAGTCCGGACGATTTCCTCCGACGGAATACCGGCAAGCGCCGCCTTTGCGCGATCGACGGTGAACACATACTTGACCTGATCGGCCTCCAGGTAATCGTCGACATCGACCACGCCGGCCGTCGTCTCGAACATCTGCCTCACCTCGCGAGCGATCTCACTCTGCCGATCATAGTCGGGACCGTAAATCTCGGCCACAAGCACGGACTGCACCGGCGGGCCCGGAGGCACCTCCACCACTTTCACGTTCGCCCCATATTGCCGCCCGATCTCCTGCACGGGAGGGCGGATCCGTTGCGCAATGTCATGGCTCTGTGTGGTGCGCTCCTGCTTCGCCACGAGGTTGATCTGAATATCCGCCTCATGCGGCTGATCCCGCAGGTAATAATGCCGCACCAGCCCGTTGAAATTGAAGGGTGAGGCGGTGCCGACATAGGCCTGATAATCGCGCAGCTCCGGAATCGTACGCACGTACTGAGTCAGGGCCTTGGTCACCCGTGCCGTTTCCTCCAACGTCGTGCCTTCAGGCATGTCGATCACCAGCTGCAATTCGCTTTTGTTATCGAACGGCAACATCTTCACGACCACGGCGCGGGTATAAAACAGCGCCATCGATCCGACCAGCAACAGCGCAATGATCGCGAGCACCAGATACGCGATCGCCGGGTGAGACAACACCGGTGCGAGCAACCGCTGGTAGAGCCGATGGCTGAGACCGCCTTCCTGCGACTCGTGATCGACCCCGGCCATCTGCACGCCGGGCCGATAACAGGTCTGGCAAAACCAGGGAATGACAATGAACGCGACGAGCAGGGACACAAACATGGCGATCGACGCATTCACGGGGATCGGTCGCATATACGGCCCCATCAGACCGGAGACAAAGGCCATGGGCAGGAGGGCCGCAATAACTGTCAGCGTGGCAAGAATCGTCGGATTCCCGACTTCATCGACTGCGAACAACGACGCTTCACGATGCGGCCGCCGACGGAGCGTCAGATGCCGATAGGTATTCTCCACCACCACGATCGCGTCGTCCACCAGAATGCCGATGGAAAAGATCAGCGCAAACAGCGTGACCCGGTTGATGCTGTACCCGATCAGCATCGAGATGAAGAGCGTCAGCGCAAGCGTCAATGGGATCGCAATCGACACCACGAAAGCGGGACGAAGGCCCAGCGTCAGTCCCAGGAAGACCACGACGGCGACAACGGCGATCAACAGATGCCACAGCAACTCATTGGCCTTCTCATCGGCGGTCTCCCCATAATCGCGCGTCACCGTAACCCGCACATCCGCTGGGATCAGGTGCCCCTTCATCTCCTCGACCTTGCGAATAACGCCTTCGGCAACCGTCACGGCATTCGTCCCAGCCTGTTTGGCGATCGCCACCGTCACGGCCGGCACTTCTTCCGAGGACGAGGAGCTGCCTTTCGGGCCTTCGCCAAACCACACATACCGACTCGTTTCACTGGGACCATCAATGACCTCGGCCACCTGGCGAAGATAGACCGGCCGTTGCTCATTCACGCCGACGACCACCCCATCGAGATCCTCCTTCGACCGGATAAAGCGTCCGGTCTCCACGAGAAAGCTTTCGTTTCGGCTTTCGAAACGGCCCGTAGGGAGGGCCAGATTTTCGCCCTGAATCACGCCGGCCACCCGTAACGGCGTCAACCCGTAGGCCTTGAGACGTGACGGATCGATCTGTACACGCAACTCACGGCCGCGACCGCCGACCACGAACCCGCCGGCCGTCCCGCCGACCCGTTTCGCGTCTTCCAGCACCTGATCGCCCAACTGCCGGAGTTGGTAATCCGTATAGCGTTCGCTCGACAGCGTGAGCGTCACGATGGGCACATCGTTCACGTCACGCGGCTTGACCTGAAACGGCGCAGCACCAGACGGAAACAGGTCCTGGTTGGACATTAACTTGTCGTAGAGATCCACCAGGCTCTGTTCCATCGGCTGGCCGACGTAGAAGCGCACAATGATGAGTGCTCCACCGGGACGCGAAATCGAATAGAGGTATTCGACGGTCTTGATCTCCGACAGCTTGCGCTCGATGGGCTTGGTGAGCTGTTCCTCGACAATCTTCGCGGAAGCGCCGGGGAACGGCAACCACACATCGGCCATCGGGACCACGATTTGCGGCTCTTCCTCGCGCGGCGTCAGGAGCACGGCGAACAGACCGAGAAGAAGACTGGCGATGATGATCAGCGGCGTCAGTTTGCTCCCGACAAAAAGTCCGGCGAGACGACCGCTCACACCGAGAGGAGCTGGTGACTGTGAGGAAGGTGAGGGCATAGAGCGTATCGCGATTGGCTATGCGTTGGACGCGTCACGATCCCTGAGGGGACGGGACCGTCGTCATGTCTTGCACCAGTAGACCGTCGCGCCCCTTGGAGGCGTCCGCCACGACTCGCTCTCCCGCATCCACCCCGGAGAGGACTTCGACGCCCTGCTCCAGCGTGCGGCCGATCTTGACCCAGCGAAGACGTGCCACGTGATCGCTGCCGACGACGAACAGGCTGGCGAGTTCGCCCCGTTCGATGAATGACGACCTCGGCAGGAGCAACGTCGTACTCACACCTTTTTCAAGCCGCAGTCGCCCGAACATGCCGGACTTGAGCCCGGCGGTCGTCGGCAGCTCTACCTTCATCGTGAAGGTGTGGGTTTGCGGATCACCAGCAGGCAGGATCTGCGACACGGTGCCCTTCAGCGGGCTCGTCCCCAACGCGTCGATGACGACCGGTACCGATGATCCGACCGACACCACCCGCACATCACTTTCAGCCACCGTCGCTTCCAATCGTAGCTGCGCGGGATCTTCCATTCTCAGGAGTGGTTGCCCGGGGGACGCCAGCTCTCCCCGCTCCACCTTCTTCTCCGTAATCACCCCGTCGAAGGGCGCCTTCACGATGGTATAACTCAACTGCGCCAGCACGGCGTTGCGCCCCGCCTCGGCCACCCTATACGTACGCGTGGCATTTTCCAATTCCTGCTTGGACACCGCATCTTTGTGATACAGATCTTCCATCCGGTCACGTTGCGCCCGCGCATTATCGAGCTCCGCCGTCATCCGCGATAACTCGGCCTGCAGATCTCGATTATCCAACACGATCAGGGTGTCGCCCCTGCGCACCACCGTACCTTCACGAACCAAAAGATGGTCAATCATGCCCTGAATACGACTGGCCAACGTCGCTTGGTAGACCGGCGTGACCTGACCGGTGACCTCCACACTAACCGGCACCTGACTCGTCTTCACTTCGATGATCGCCACGTGAAGCGGCTGCTGCGGAGCGGCTGCCGACGGCCGTTCTCCGGATTTCGTCGGCTCCTGCGATGGTCCGCATCCCGCCGCGATCAGTACCCCCAGGGCGATCACCCCTGCCAGCACTCGTCCATTGCTATTCTCTGACACCGAGCCTCCGCAAAAGAGCCATCATGGGACACCAGCCCGTCACGGCGGACTGGATGAGATTCGCCGCGACAAACGCGGCGACATAATTATAGTAGGGATGGACCGTAGCGCCCAGCACCAACGCCAGCAGCACGAAACATCCCGCGATCAACCGTAACCATTCATTGACCGTCATCGTTGCTCACCTCCTTCCCTCACCCCATAAGAGAAGCACGGGGGAGAAAGGATTCGGCTCGACCGCAGATCCCTTGAGAGATCAAGGACTTCCCCCTGGTCTGCTAGGGTCAAAACCGATATTGCGCGCCGATGGACAGGATGCTGTCTTGATAGTCACGCAACACGTTCGTCGACGTCCGTTTGCCGTACTGATAGGCCAGCATGACCGTCGCGGCGGCGGACAGGTGATATCGCAGTTCCGCAATCCCCTGGTGCGTGGCATCAAAGCGGTCCACATGGGTATCGCCGACGAGGCCGCTGGTAAATGTTTTTCGGCGATTCACGTACGTCACGCCGAGATCCCATTCCCGATTGAACCGAAACTCTGCCCCGGCCGACACCATATGCAAATAATAGGACACGTCGTCGGTAAACTGCGGCTGGGCATGGCCCTCGGCGAGCCCTCGTTCATACAGATAGGTCACCATCAGCGTGAGCCACCCAGTGGCGCGATAGTCGAAGCGCGGGCCGATCGTCCAGAAGTTCGTATCGCGCTCCGCGAATGAGTCGTTGTACCGACGCAGCCCATAGCGGATGATGACCGTGCCGGTCAGGGCCTCCGTCAATCGACGTTCGACTTCGGCACGCCAATGGTGAGAACTGACCCGTTCTTCCTGAATCGAACGGGTACCGGTTCGCCGTTCGAAGTTCGGCCCCAGGAACAGGTTGGGCACATACCGATACCGCAGCAGGATCGACGTCTCCCGGTCGAGCGAAAACCGGTCCTGGATGCGGTAGTCGGCATGGTTGAAAACGGGATTATTGGTAAAGATCGCCCCCTGGGCTTTCACCGAGAGTTCGTTTTTTCCCTGCGCCAGCGGCGTCGAGTGAATCACCTCCAACGCCGGTTCCCAAATCACATCCTGCGGCTTCTCAGTCGACACCACCGTCGGCTGCGAGGGATCTTCCGTCAAACGGAGTCGCCTCGCGGAGGAAAACTGAAATGCGTCGGTCGTGTAACTGGTCCGCTGCTCGGCCACCGCCGACCACTCGGCCCACGCCGGTCTCTCCGGCCCACACAGCAGACTCCCCCCCGCCATCCACAGACCGATACGTAGGCCGACGGAGAAAAGCGAGTATCGGTATCGCCTCATCGAGGCTATGTGATCCACAGAAGTATCCAGGGGAGATCACCGGTCCGCCACACGTGCCCGCATGGGCAGGGCTGGTTCATGCCGGCAAGGGGACGCGCGTCGACGCTCGACACTTCGCCACTGACATCAACCACGGTCACCCTTGCAGTCTCCATAACTTGGACGCATTCACCACGATGAGGATCAGCGCGATTGAAATGGTCACGGAGGCCGTCACCCGGCCCATCACCGCCGGCGGCAGCCACGATCCCGCTCGCACCCCCAGCAACATACCGGTGACGCTGCCCAGCAACACATAGGCCAGGAGATTCCAATCGAGGTGGCCAAATTGTAAATGTCCCACAACACCGCCGAGGGAAATCAGCGCGATGATCGTGAGCGAGGTCCCGATTGCGGCTCGTGCTGGGAACTTGAGCACCAGAATCAAGGCCGGGACGACCATGAACCCGCCACCCACACCGAATAATCCATTGACGGTTCCTACCGCGAGGCCTATCGCCCCGACCTTCACCCAACACGTGCGGGGAAACCGCGTCGCACAAGACTCTTCGTCGTCGCACTCAACCGCCGGGCGTTGCTGTCTCGCCATGATGCCCCTCACCAGCAGCAACAACAGACCGAACAGGACGAGTAACACTTCTTCTCGAATCAACCGGTGCCCGAAGGCACCACCCCATGATCCAACCATCCCGGTCCAGCTGAAGGCCGCCGCCGCCTTGGTTTTGACCAAGCCTCGCCGGCCATATTCCCAGGCGCCGACGAGCGATGACGTCGCCACGATCATCAA